>CACYBR010000312.1 GCA_902772705.1 uncultured Planctomycetota bacterium | reverse complement strand
GCGTCCGTCTTAATTCGGAATCGTTTCTCGACTTCCGGAATGAGCTCGTTGAAGAAGAAGGTTTCGACCTTGGCAGAGTCGTCGGCGGAGTCGCGATACCAAAGGTTGCCGCCGTCGGGCATGATTATAACGCGTTTTTGTTCCGGATGGGCTCGGAAGTATTCGTCGCAGATCGCCTGCATATTGCCCAGTTTCGGATCGCTCCAGTCTTTCTCGGAGCCGCCAAGGCCATGAAGGAGATAGATCGCCGGGTAGTACTCGGAGGTCGTGCGATACCCGTTGGGATAGTAGACGCGGTAGTTTACGTCGCGCTTGAGCGCTTCGCTATGCATCGAGAGCTCCAGAACCGCGCTTCCGGAGCTTCCTTCTTTCGGCTTGAGCGACTTCTCCACGTCGCGGAGCTTCGCGAGCGCGTCGGCGTTTTCCGGCAGAGGCGCGTCCTTGGCCGCGGGGATCAGGTTGTCAAAGAGGACGTTGAGGATCCCCTGATAATCGCCGCAGTCGGAGTTGATCGCGACGACCATGTTCTGATCGGGCATGACGACGCAGAACTGAGAATACATGCCGTCTCCACGATAGACGTTGAAACGGCATCGCCAGAACTGGTAGCCGTAACCCTGCGCCCAGTCGCTGTCGGGATTGTCGCCGTTGGAGACGTGCGCGGAGGTCGCCTCGTCGACCCACGCCTCGGGCAGGAGCTGTTTGCCGTTCCATTGACCCTTCTGGAGATAGAGCTGACCGAACTTTGCGATATCTTCCGTCTTGAGGAAGAGCCCGACGCCCCCTTTGTTGACGCCCTGCGGAGATTCCTCCCAGTACGGCTTTTCGATATGGAGCGGTTCAAAGAGGCGCGGCGTCAGATAATCGACGATCTTTTCCCCGACCGCCTTCTGAACGACGGCGGAGACCATATAGGTTCCCGTCGTGTTGTAGACGAATTTCGTTCCCGGTTTGAATTCGATTTTTCGCGCGAGGAACTGCTGGACCCACGTCGGTTTCGCGTCGCTGTAGATCGGCGCGAGACCGTAGTCGGTTCCCATCATCTCGGGGGGCCACGGGTCGGAACCGTTTCCGCAGGACATCGTGAGGAGATTCTGGACCGTCACGTCCTTGAGCTGCGGATCAGGGTTTTCGGGGAGCTCGTCGGGGAAGAAATCGACGAGTTTCTGGTCGACGGAGAGCTTGCCTTCGGCGACCGCGAAGCCCGCGGCGGTCGACGTGAAGCTCTTGCTGAGCGAATAGAGCGGATGCGGAACGTCGGGGCCGAAGGGAGGTCGCCACGCCTCGGAGACGACCTTGCCGTCGCGGAGGATCATGATTCCTTCAACGCGGTTAAACTTTTCGTCGAGCTGCGTTATCGTGTTGGCGAGCACAGCGGAGTCGAGGCCGACCGCTTCGGGCGTCGTCCGTGGAAGCGCGCCGTTTTCATCGAGATTCTGCGCGTACGCGGCGCTTGCGAATAACGCGAGCGCGGCGGTTGTCGCAAGGAGTAAGAAACGTTTCATCGATTCGTCCTGTTACATATTAAAGGTTGTTCGCGGCTCAACGCGCCGCCGACTTTCCCTGAATCATATAACGCCGCGACGCTGAAATCAACTGCGTTCATAGATGAAAAAGGGAAAGCCGCTGCGAACGATCGAGAGTTCGCGGCGGCTCTTGGCATGGCGGAACGCGTCAGGGAACGCGTTCGGGATCACTGACCGAGGAATTCAAGGCAGCCCTGAAGCGCGCCGCGCCAGTATTCCCAGGTATGGCCGCCGTCGCGCACGCGCAGTTCGCACGTCATTCCCGCCTTACGCGCCTGATAGAAGAACGCGACGTTGCCCGAGAGAAGTCCGTCGTCGTCTCCGCAGTCGAGCATGAATCGGGTCGACTTCTTCGATTCGTCAGGGAAGCTTGCGAGGAGAGAGTGCGGATCGTTCTTCGTGAAGAACTCGTCGAAGCGCTGGACGTTCTCTTCCGTCTGGTCGGCGGCGCTGCGGAAGAAGGAGAGGTATCTCTTAACCGGCTGAGGCTCAAGCTCTTCCTTCGTTGGAATCGCGGCGCTCATTGCGTAACACGCGGAGAAGAGGTCCGGACGATGTTCCGCATAGAGGAGCGAGCCATAGCCGCCCATCGAGAGACCGGCGATGGCGCGGCTTCCGCGGTCTTTTTGGCAACGGAAGCGTCGCTGGACGTCGGGTATGAGCTCGTTGAAGAAGAAGGTCTCGTATTTCGAGGAGTCGTCGGCGGAGTCGCGATACCACAGGTTGCCGCCGTCGGGCATGACGATAATGCGTTTTTGTTCCGGATGGACGCTGAAGTACGCGTCGCAGATCGAGCGCATGTCGCCGCGTTCGGGGTCGCTCCAGTTGGTTTCAGAGCCGTAGAGTCCGTGAAGGAGATAGAGCGTCGGGAATTCCATGGAGGTCGTGCGATATCCGTTGGGGATATAGACGCGATAATTGACGTCGCGTCGGAGCGCGTCGCTGTGAATCGAGAGCGCAAAGACTTCGCTTCCGGATTCCCCTTCCTTTGGCTGGAGAGATTTTTCCACTTCGCGAAGCTTTGCGAGCGCGTCGGCGTTTTCCGGAAGCGGCGCGTCCTTGACGCTCGGGAGCAGAACGTCGAAGAGGACGTTGAGAATTCCCTGATAGTTGTTGCAATCGGAGTTAATCGCGACGACCATGTTCTGATCGGGCATAACGACGCAGAACTGGGAATACATGCCGTCGCCGCGATAAACGTTATGACGGCATCGCCAGAACTGATAGCCATAGCCCTGCGCCCAGTCGCTGTTGGGATTGTCGCCGTTGGAGACATGCTTTTTTGTTGCGTCCTCGACCCACGCTTCCGGCAACAGCTGTCTGTCGTTCCATTTGCCCTTCTGAAGATAGAGCTGACCGAATTTCGCAATATCTTCCGTCTTGAGGAAGAGACCGGAACCGCCCTTGTTCACGCCCTGCGGCGATTCTTCCCAGTATGGCTTGTCAATATGAAGCGGTTCGAAAAGACGCGGCGTCAGATAATCGACGATCTTTTCGCCAACGACCTTCTGAACGATCGCCGAGCACATGTACGTGCCCGTCGTGTTGTAGCAGAAACGCGTCCCTGGTTCGAATTCGATTTTACGCGACAGAAACTGCTGCGCCCACGTCGGTTTGGCGTCGGTTAGGATCGGTTCGAGCCCGTAGTCCGTGCCGACGAGTTCCGCCGGCATGGGATCGGAGGAATGCCCGCAGGACATCGTCAGCAGATGCTGAATCGTGACGTCCTTGAGGCGCGGGTCAGGCGCGTCGGGCAATTCGTCGGGAAAGAAATCGACGACTTTTTGATCGAGCGAGAGCTTTCCCTCGGCGACGGCGAAGCCGACGGCGGTGGAACAGAAGCTCTTACTGAGCGAATAGAGCGCATGAGGGATCGCCGGTCCGTTCGGAGCGCGCCACGCTTCGGAGACAACCTTGCCGTCGCGCAGGATCATGACGCCGTCGACGCGGTTGAACTTTTCGTCGAGTTGAGTAAGCGTTTCGGCGATTACGCCGGAGTCGAGACCGACCGATTCCGGGGTTGCGCGAGGCAGCGCGCCGTTTTCATCGAGATTCTGGGCATACGCGCCGACCGCAAAGAGCGAGCAGATTACGGTCGTCGCAACGAGTAAGAAACGTTTCATCAGGGTATTCCTCAATTCTATGGAACGTCGCGACAATGACGCGCCGCGGCTTCCCATGAATCATACCCGGGCCTGCGTTCGAAATCAACAGGTCGTGCGTAAAAAGCAAGCGCGGCGACTCCAGGATGGAATCGCCGCGCCTGTCGATTAACGATTAGCGTTTAAACGCGCAGGGAACG
>CACYBR010000311.1 GCA_902772705.1 uncultured Planctomycetota bacterium | reverse complement strand
GGCAGTTGCGGCTTCTGAACGGCGTTGCCGAAGTTCATTACAGTGGGCGGCGGCGGGGGCGGCGAGGGCCAGAGGTAGTTCACGACGACCATTTTGCCGCCGTCCGCCATGACGGACGCAGGCGCGGCGAGCAGCGCGACGCTCATAAGAGCGACGGCGACGAACGCAATGTTGGCAGTTTTCAAAGGAGCGCTCCTTAAATATAGGGTTAGAGTTGGCGAAACGAATCGCGGCCGCGCTTTCGCGTCGAACGCGGAATCGCGCGTCCGCATTTCAGAAGAACGACCGGCGCCGCTTCTTTGTCCTGAGAAGTCCGCCGGCGTTGTGATTAAAGGTAGAACCCGTCGTCGGCGGGACCGTCCTCGTGCTTATCATGACGGACGCGATAGGGGCTCCCGTCGTCTTGAATCGGGAAGCCGTCGTCGTCGAATTTCGTCAGCGTTTGGGTTTCCTGTCGCATAAGATCGGAAAGCGCGTTGACTTGGCCTGTTTCTTTGAGGTAGTCCTTTGTCGCCGCGTAGCTACTGTTAAGCCGCGCCTTGAGCTTTTGGAAGAAGGCGTCGACGGAGCAGTCGAAATCCGCGTCGAATTCCGAAGTTCCCACTGTCTGGACAAAAGCGTTGGTGAAGACGGTTCCGGCGTAGTTCTCGTAATCGCGTCGCTTGTCGGGATCGGAAGGAACCCTCGTCCATTCTGCCGGCGCGAAGCCCATCGCCGCTTCGCCGCGTGAGGAATCGTTCTCGGGCCGGGTCGAATTGACGTCGAGGTTGCCGCGCGCTTTGAGCAGGAAATGAACCAGATACGGATCGGACGCGGACGGCGCCGACCCGGATTCGCCGTCAAATCCAGAATCGGAATCGGAGATTGACTCATTCTGAGAACGCGCGGTGTATGCGACGGAAGACGGTTCCGTCGAGACGCTTGAGACGTCGGTGACAACGACGTTGAGCCGATGCGGCTTCGACTTGAGCGTCGCCATGATCGCGTCGCGCGCGATTCCGTGGCTTTTCAGTTGCAGGTCGCTGGGACTGCTGGCGCACGGTGCGAGAGCATAGCGCAGTCTTCCGTCGGGCTCTTCGAGCGTCGCGCCGACGGCGAGAATATAGACCAGAACCGCGTCGTTCGGTCCGGCGGCGTCTGCCATTTCACGGCACGCCGAAAGAATCTTGGGTCCGGTCGCGTCGGAGCCTTTGAGCGTTTTGCAACCTTTAACGAACCGACTCGACGGCGTCAGCCCGGCGGCGTCAAAGGCCGCTTCGAGCTTCTTCTCGCTGATCTCGATTCCGTCGCGGACGCCCGAAGTCGCGGTTCCCCAGACGAAGAGCATGTAAACGCCCGGCTCCGCCGCTCGTGTCGCGCCGCTCGAAAGGAAAAACGACGCCGCTATGGCAACGATGAACAAAAGTTTTGAAGGTTTCATTTGATTCCTTTCTAACGGTAGAAATATAAGGCGAACGCTTATGCGTCCTGAAACCGCAGGGCGAGCGTTAAGACGCCGACGCGGCGCTTGCCCGCGCTGCCCAGGTTCGTCGGGAACTCATGAGCCGCCGATCTTCCGAGCGCTGACTGAAGCGCTCGGAAGAGCAGTAGACTAAAATGCCAATCCCTTTTGACCTGCAGGAGCGGAGACGAAATCGTCTTCGCGAGCTTCCGCCATGAGGTTATTGTGGACGAAAATAATTAAGCTGTCTCTCGTCGAAATAGCGTTCTCGTTTTTCAATCTCGGCGCTTTGCATCAGCTTCTCTCTGCGTTCCGCGCATAAACGGAGCATTAACGTTCGTCTTTCATCAAAGGATTCAGGCTTCGCCGCCTCTATAATGTTTACGTGGGAGTTGTCGTCGTGTGATTGTATTCTATAAGGAATTACAGACCCCGCCCTTTCATGTTCGAGAGAACAGAGATCGCGAGCGAACGACAGATGCTTATAAAAGCTGTCGACGTTGATTTCGGAATTCAGGTACAAGCCGTTTAACACGACCAGATCAAAGGGTTCGAAATAACGATTGGTATTCGGGAATAAGACAGAGTCGACGTCAATGTTGATTTCCCCAACGGCTTCCTGCATCAACGCCTTCAAGAAGGAGTCTTTTCGGGGCTCCGGTTGTTTTTCGAGGGTTTTTCCCGAAGACGTCCCGCTCAGAGACCCAATATAATCTCCAACGCCCGCTTCGTAGGAAAAAGTGATAAGAATAATCAAGCGATGTTCTTTTTCTTTAAGCGCTTTAAGGATCGTTCCGCATGGAACGCCCTCGCCCCGGTCGTAATAATCGTCAGAAGTCGCCAT
>CACYBR010000310.1 GCA_902772705.1 uncultured Planctomycetota bacterium | reverse complement strand
AGTAGCGCGCGTCGCCGACGCGATTGACGAGCCATTACGCGCGCGAATTTTTCAATTTAAGGTACGAGCGAATGAACGAGCCACAGTCAGGCGAAACCTTATTCGACACGGCGATTTGTTTGATCGTCTCCCTGGCGTTCATTTTTGGCGTGGTCGGAATCGCCGGGCGGCGCGAATACAAAGGAATCCTGTTTGACGCGTATGTTATGGGACTGGCGGCAGCCGGTGAACTTGACGAACTCAGGGCGCTCCTTAACAAGTTCAAACGCCGCTGGGGGAGAGAGGCAAGAAGACGGAGACGCGTTCTGGAAGGTTTGATACTCAACCTTGCGCGTGAAAAAAGTCGGCGCTTGTTCAAAACCTCTCAGGGAGCGTTTGACAGTAGTAGAATCGGACGATTCCGACAATGATTTTGAAGCGGTAATGGTTGCGACGATTCTGGAGGTCAGGACGCGGCGCGCCGCGACCTTAAACTTATTGAATAGTTGACACATGGATATGGACGATCCCACGAAAGAGAACGTCATGGCCTACGCGGTCGCAGTCATACTTTTGGTTGTGGCGCTTCTGGCGATAGACGTCTACGCGCGATTCACGATTCGACGTAAAGAGCGACGCAACAAGTTTTTCGACGACGTTCAGAAACTGGACTCCGTCGGAGACCTTGACGAACTCAGAAAGCTCCTTGAAAAGGAAAAGGGGCGTTGGGGAAAAGACGCGCGAATTCGTCGCCGTGAATTGCAGTTCAGGATCCGGCTTCTCGAACTGGACCAGGCGCGTCAAGTCGGACCGGAAGCGCTCAACGCGACGCTTAACGAGATTCTTCATGATCTGAAATCGTCTCGCGTCGATGTGGACGAGATTATACGCTACGCCGTCGCGGCGAGCGCGCTTGACTATCAGACGGGGAGCGCCTTTCTCTTTGAGGTTGCGAAGATTCTGCGAAGGTCCCTTGAGAGGAAGAACCGCGCGCTTGCAATTGAGTTGTTACAACAGGCGCGTTGGCTTAAACTTGAAAGGAATGAGTTCGAGTTCGAAGGAATCTTAAACGACCGAACCAAACTTGACTGGAACGACTATCGCGGGGTCGTCACGCTTGTTTTCGGCTGGAACAGCGGAGACCGCGACAGCCTTTTCATGCTTCCGCTCGTTCGCGCGCTCTACCGAAAGCGCCATTCAGAAGGGTTTGAGGTTCTGGGATATAACAGTCAGGACAGTCCGCGAAAGTTAAAAAAACTTGAGAAGGAATTCAAGACGCCATGGAAGAACGTTTCGCGTCGTCTTACCCGTCGCGCAAGAAAGGACTCTGGCGAACGTTATCAGGACTATAAAGAGCTTTGGGGTCGCGACTGTTTTGCGATTCTTGTCGACGTCGACGGCAAGGTTTGTTCCCTGAGCTGCGACCGCAACATAGGGGATCATGTCGAGGCGCTTCTGAACCGTCGTTGACACGAGAGAACGCCGCGTCGCTGAAACGCGTCGCGTCGTTTTTTATGCGCGATCGTTGGAAAACGCCGCCGACGAATGGGACGCGATTCCGGTTAGACGCGGATTTTTCGTGATAAATATTTTTTTTCTGAGACAAAACTTGTTATCGTCGCGTTCACCTCGTATAATACCCAGAGTTCCTATAGTGTTTGTCAGAAACGTCCGCAGGGCGTCTGGCGTGAAGAATTACCGTAAAGCAGGACGTCGTAGTTTTATGCCGCGCAATTATCGAATCGCTTTTTCTCTTATTCTCCTTCTTTCGGCGATTGTTTTTTCGCCTTCCCGCTCCTATGGCGTGAACGGTCGCGTGACATTCGTCAGAACGAGCGGGCGTTTGCCCCTGGAGCAGGAGTGGGAAAGGTTCCGAGAGAGAACGCGCGAGCTGGCGTCGTCGGGCGGGCTCGGTCAACTGCTCGCGCTTCGTCAGCAGGAGATAGCGCGGTCAACGCCCGATCCTGCGCGTGTCGGCTGGATCAACTATCTTGTGACGGCGTCGACGCTGAATCAGGCGGGTCAGCAGGGCGGCGCGCGTTTCGACGCGGCGGTTTCGTGCTTCGAGCGAGACGTCGTTCAGGACGAGACGCTTCTTCAGTACCTTGGCGACTACCTCAATATCATCGCGTCTTATAACATGAACGCGTGTCAAGCGTTGCGTATGCGATTGGCGACGGTTTTCCGCGTTTCGGACGACCTGACGTATCGGAGAATGGCCGAGGAACTCCAGAGCGGAAAGCTCGTCGTCACGGGAACGCAGATGAAATTCGAGGGCGTTCAGCTCGACGGGACGGCGCTCGACTGGAACGCGTACCGCGGGAAGGTCGTGCTTGTCGATTTCTGGGCGACCTGGTGCGGACCATGCGTCGCGGAGCTCGATAATGTACGCGAACTTTATGAGAAGTACCATGACGCCGGCTTTGAGGTGGTCGGCTACAGCCTCGACAGCGACGTCAACGCGCTCAGGCAATTCGTCGCAAACAACAAACTTCCGTGGCAGATCGTGTCGCGCCAGCTTACGGAAACGACGATGAAGAAGGAAGATCGCGCCTATCCGGAGCTTACGCAATACTATCGAATCAACGCGATACCAACGATGTACGTGGTCGACCGCGAAGGTCGCGTCGTGGAGACGAACGCGCGCGGCGCGCGCCTCAAGGAGATTTTGGAACGAGAATTTCCCGAGGTCAAGAGCGCAGAACGCCGACCTCTTCCCGGCGGCGAGCTTTAAAGCGGGTTCCAGCGCGTCGCGGTCGCTCGAACGGGCTTTTCTCATGTTTGAATTAGACGGCGTCGATTCGCGGTCTGTCGGCGCCCATATCCCACGACTGATCGCAGTCCTCTGAATCGCATTTTAACCAAAACGTCGATCGTCAGATCGACGTTCCGTATCTTTTAGGCAGCGCCTCGACGCTTCTGAATTACCGCTTGAAAATAGTTCTTGAATCTCATCGTGGTTCAGGGTAAAACTTGGACGAGCCGTCGCTCTTCTCTTCTCGGATATAATGGTTGTGGTTGTTAGTTCATTATACCTGAAGGAAGGAGCGAAGGCTCGCTTTGCTTTTTACACAGTTAAATGGACTCCTATCCCGTTCAGAATCGACCCAGGTTTTGATAAAAGCCTGCTTTTAGTTATTTCGACTTTTGTTATTTGTTTTATCGATAACTGACTATCAAAATTTTAGATTTGACGGTTTATTTATTAAGGTTATAATGGCACGAGTTATGATTCCTATCGAATCGGTAAGAATTTGAAATCTTTTGGCTTTTTGACTTGATTTGCGAACAAAGCGACGAATCGCGAACTCTTGAAGGATTGTCGTGAACTCCGTTTTGGAAAGAATTAAAATATCAAAGCCGCCGGCAGTATAACACGTTGAAGGAGATAATGATGAAGAATCTGAAGCGCTTGTTTGCTCTGTCTCTTGTTCTTATTGCAGGAACGCTTGTGTTCGACGGTTGCAGTCATTCGGAAACGACGGACGGAACGCTTGAAATTGTCAACGTTTCTTATGACCCAACGCGCGAGCTGTATCGCTCGTATAACAAGATATTTGAACCGTACTATGAAGAATTAACTGGCAAAAAGATTAAAGTGATCCAGTCTCACGGGGGATCTGGCAAACAGGCTCTTGAGGTTGCGAACGGACTTAAAGCGGACGTCGTAACGCTTGCGCTTGAGGGCGACGTTCAGATTATTTCTGACGCCGGTCTGATTGAGCCGGGTTTTACCTCAAAATTTCCGCACGACAGCTCGCCCTATACGTCGACGATCGTGTTCCTTGTCCGTGCAGGCAATCCCAAGAACATCAAAGATTGGAACGACTTAACGAGAGAGGGGGTCGGAGTCGTAACCCCGAACCCGAAGACGTCAGGGGGCGCGATGTGGAACTATCTCGCCGCATGGCGTTATTTCGAGTTGCAAGGCGAGACGGAGACGCAGATTCTCGAATCGATTCGCGCTCTCTATAAGAACGTCGTCGTTTTGGATTCTGGAGCTCGCGGGGCTACGACCTCTTTTGTGGAGAACGGTCAAGGAGACGCGCTCATCGCATGGGAAAACGAAGCGTTCTTATCTCTTCGCGAATACCCGGGTCAGTATGAGATTGTCGTCCCGTCCGTTTCGATATTATGTCAGCCGACAGTCGCAGTCGTGGATAAAGTCGCTAGTCGTCACGGGGCGTCGACAGCCGCGTATGAATATCTCAAGTATCTTTATTCTGACGAGGCTCAGCGAGTTGAAGCGGAAAATTTCTATCGTCCGAGTTCGAAAGATATTTACCAGGAGTTTGTTTCAAACAGCGACGAGTCGACGATTACGAGGGCGCCTGAAAACGGCAAATGGATTAACGACAATGTTGAGCTGACAAATATTGAACATTTTGGCGGTTGGAAGAAGGCGCGAGCGAAACACTTCGCCGACGGCGGGACCTTTGATTCCATCTATGAAAAATGAAACGACCATCGCAACTCCAAACGCCGGCGCCTTTTTCAACACGACACAACAAGTTATAATCCATGAAGTTACGAAAAAATAAAAACATAATACCCGGATTCGGCTTGACTTTTGGCGTAACGATAACGATCTTAAGTTTGATCGTTCTTATCCCGTTATGCTCTCTTGTCGTCTACTCGGCAAAGCTAAGTCCTGCAGAGTTCTGGCACACAATCACGCGTGAACGCGTTCTCTCGAGTTATTGCGTAAGTATCGGAACCTCGCTGGTCGCAGCGCTGGTCAACGTCGTTATGGGTTTGGCGTTAGCGTGGGTTCTGGTTCGGTATGAATTTCCCGGAAAACGGTTTCTTGACGGAATCATTGAATTGCCTTTTGCGTTACCGACTGCCGTCGCTGGAATTTCCTTAACTCACCTCACAACGACTAACGGGTGGGTAGGGAAGATTTTTTATGAGCTGTTTGGCGTCAAATTAGCGTATACGCCGATCGGGATTACGATCGCTCTGATCTTTGTCGGAATTCCTTTTGTCGCCAGATCGGTACAACCCGTTTTGGAGAAGTTTGACGTCCAGTATGAGGAAGCGGCGGTCATTTTAGGCGCCAGCAAGTCGAGGATTTTCCTGACGGTGATTTTTCCTGAGATTATACCGGCGCTGATTTCAGGATTTACGCTTGCCTTTGCACGAGGCGTTGGCGAATATGGAAGCGTCGTTTTCATTTCGGGCAATATCCCTTATGAGACGGAAATAGCCCCGTTGCTGATAATGTCTAAATTGCAGGAATTCGACTATGCAGGCGCGACAAGCATCGCTCTTGCGCTGCTGCTCCTTGCGTTCGTCATTCTTTCAGCAAACGCCATATTCCAAAGCGTCGTTTCCAAGCGCGTTAGCGGATTGGCTTAAAAGGAGGACTACGCAAATGGACATTCGAAAAAATTCAGGCGTAGTGAAATGGACTCTCATCGTCTTGTGCTCGTCGTTCCTTGTGGTCTTTCTGATCCTGCCGTTGATTTATATTGTCGTAACAGCATTGCGATCGGGTTTTCAGGCGTATTGGAATTCCATAACCGACGAGTATGCGATTAAAGCCGCGTTGCTCACGATAGAAGCGATGGTATGCGCGGTCGTTATTAACACAATATTCGGAATTTGCGCGGCGTGGACTCTAACCAAATACCAGTTTCGCGGGAAAAAGACCATTTCGACCTTAATTGATCTTCCAGTTACTGTCTCGCCAATTATCGCGGGCTTAATCTTCGTTCTTACGTTCGGAAGACAGAGCTTTCTATTTCCGTTTTTAGACCGGTTTGGAATTCAAATAATATTCGCCGTTCCCGGCATTATACTTGCCACAGTATTCGTAACTTTTCCGTTTATTTCCCGTGAGATAATCCCGGCGCTGGCGGCGCAGGGAACGGATGAGGAAGAGGCGGCGGCGCAGATGGGCGCGAACATGTTTACGATTTTCCGAAAGGTTACGTATCCCCATATTAAGTGGGCGCTTTTGTATGGCGTCGTTCTATGTTCGGCACGCGCGATGGGCGAGTTTGGCGCTGTTTCAGTGCTTTCTGGACATCTTCGAGGTAAAACGAACACGTTGCCGCTCTACATCGAGTTGCTTTATCAAGGGTACGATTTTAACGGCGCTTTTGCGGCGTCGAGCGTTCTTGTGTTGCTGTCAGTCGTCATTCTGGCGTTGCGAATGTGGCTCGAAAAAAGAGGCGCCAAGGAAATTGACGTGAGAAAGTGAGGGGACAAGCATGAGCATGGAGAACAAGCGTTACTATTTAGAATTGCGTGGGGTGAATAAGAAGTATGGGAACTTTCAAGCGTCACGGAACGTAAATATCCAGATAGAAAAAGGTCGGCTTGTCGCGCTTCTGGGCGCCTCTGGCAGTGGAAAGACCACCATTTTGCGAATCATCGCCGGGCTTGAATCGCCGGAATCCGGCGAGATCCTGATCGACGGCAAACTCGTTAACAACACGCCCGGTTCAGAACGAGGCGTTGGTTTCGTATTCCAAAGTTACGCGCTGTTTCGATACATGACAGTCTATGACAATATCGCGTTTGGGCTTCGTGTTAAAAAGAAGCCGCGAAATTATATCGACGACCGTGTTCATGAACTGCTTAAATTAATCGATTGCGAGGGACTTGAGAAACGTTATCCGAACCAGTTGTCAGGAGGGCAACGTCAGCGAGTCGCTTTTGCACGCGCGCTGGCGCCCAATCCTCAGCTCTTGTTGCTAGACGAACCTTTCGCCGCGATTGACGCTAAAATAAGGCTTGAACTTCGCGCGTGGCTCCGTGAAATGATCACGAATCTACAAATCACCAGTATTTTTGTCACTCATGATCAAGACGAAGCGATCGAAGTCGCCGACGAGATTATCGTGATGAATCACGGCGAAATTGAACAAACAGGTTCCCCTCGAGAACTGTACTCGCATCCGCAAACGCCCTTTGTCGCCCAATTCATCGGCGCTTCCACCCCAGTCGAGAACTATCAACGTTTCCGGTTCTTCCAGTCCCTGGGCGACGACACGACTGCAATCCTGCGTCCCGAGTTTGTTTCCGTTTTTAAGAAGGGCGAAAACAAAAAATACACGGAGTCGGCGGAAGAGGGAGTCGTCGAGGACGTAATTTTCAGAGGAAGCAACCTTGAAATCCGCGTTCGGATTCATGGCGTCGTTTTATCTGGAAACCGCGGCATTAATGATCCTGTCGTCGAAATAGGCGAAAAAGTCGACGTTTTCGTTTACAGGTTTTTGGTTGTCGACGGAAAGAAAATTGTACGTTTGGACAACAGTTCTCTTCGTGAAGAAAGTATTATTATTTGATGAACGACATTGTTGCGAATTGCGTCTCCCACAATACAGACGTGCTCATAATAGGGGGAGGCGCCGCTGGTTGTTATGCGGCGATTACGGCAGCGCGGCTTGATCCAAGTCTCAGAATAACGATTCTGGAAAAAGCCAATATCAGGCGTTCCGGTTGTCTTGCCGCCGGTGTGAACGCTTTAAACGCTTATATTACCGAAGACTATTCGCCAGAAGAATATCTGGAGTATGTGAGGTGGGACGCAGAAAAGATCATTCGTGACGATCTGGTTCTTTCCATGTGTAAGAGATTTAATCGAGTCGTCGACGATCTTGAAAAAATGGGTCTTGTCATTCTCAAGGATGAAAACGGCAAGTATGTTTGCCGAGGAAAACGCAACTTAAAAATCAACGGAGAAAATATCAAACCGATTCTCTCACGAGAAACGCGTCGATATGCCAATATCGAAGTGTTCAATCATGTAAATGTCACGGATATTGTCGTTGTTGGCGATCGTGCAACGGGAGTCGTTGGTTTTTCCGTCGACTGTAACGCGTCCTATATAGTATCCGCGCGCGCGATCATCGTCTCGTGCGGCGGCGCGGCGGGTCTTTATCGCCCGAACAATCCAGGTTTTTCTCGTCATAAAATGTGGTATTGTCCCTTTAACGTAGGCTCGGGATACGCGATGGGGATTCGTATCGGCGCGGAAATGACGAGTCTGGAAATGCGATTTGTAGCTCAGAGGTGCAAGGACACAATTGCCCCGACTGGCACGCTTGCGCTTGGCGTTGGCGCGAAAGAGATCAACGCGCTTGGCGAGGCGTATGGAAAAAAATACGGAGCCAATACCTCGTCTCGCGCATATGGCGCGACGAAAGAATCTAGCGACGGGCGCGGTCCCTGCTATCTCAAGACGGTAGGCGTCACGCGAGAGCAGGAGGAAGACCTATGGAGAGCGTACCTGAATATGGCGCCGGCGCAAACCCTCAAATGGATCGAGAGCGGAGAATCGCCGTCCCGTTTCAACGTGCAGATTCAGGGCACGGAGCCGTATATCGTAGGCGGTCACACAGGAAGCGGCTATTGGGTCGACGCCTGCAGACGAACGACAATTAAAGGATTATATGCGGCGGGCGACGTCGTTGGCGGCGCTCCCAAAAAGTTTGTAACGGGGGCAATGGCCGAGGGAGGAATCGCCGCCGAGACGATCGTTCAGGATCTTAAACAAACGAAACGAACGTCTCTTTCGGAGACGACCTCCGTCGCGTTGGAAAAAGTCAAGGATTATGAAAGAAGACTTACGCCGCGAAAAGATCAGGTATTTACGACAGACGAACTTGAAGAGGGAATGCAGAAGATCATGGACGAATATGCAGGTGGGATCGGCGCCGCATATCGTTATAACTCTCAACAGTTGGGGCTGGCAAGGAAAGAGATCGCGCGTCTGCAAAAAGTATTACTGTTCCAACACGCCAGCGATATGGACGAGTTGCTACGTGTTTACGAGTTAAAAGACAGGTTGACAGTATGTCAGTCTCTGATTGCGCATATGCAGGATCGACATGAAACGAGATGGCCTGGTTTTGGCGTCAATACGGAGTATCCTGAGTCAGACGAGAATTGGGAGTTTTTTGTAAACTCCAGGGTTGTAAACAGCGAAATAGAAATAATCCATCGTCCTTTGAATAAAGGAGAAACGTTCTATGAGCATACGAATTGAGCGCGAACGGTGCGTCGGTTGCGGCGCGTGCGTCGAAGCGTGTCCTGGAAATCTCATCAAATTTGATCCAGATGGGCGAGCGTTTATCAGACGCCCCGAGGATTGTTGGGGGTGCGCGTCGTGCATGAAAGAGTGTCGCTCAGAAGCGATCTTTTATTATCTCGGAGCAGACGTCGGCGGCAGAGGCGCGCTTATGCAGGTCAAACGAGACGGCGCAATTTCGCGCTGGATCATTCGCGGGTACGACGGAGCGACGTTTACGATTGTCGTAGATCGTAAACAGGCCAATAAATACTAATTCAAACGTCATGCGACGACAGGAGGCTATATGGGAATAGACAAGTCAACGCTGAAGGCCGGCGGTTTTATGCCGCAAATCCAAAAAGATCATTATTCCATGCGACTGAAAGTTGTCGGCGGAAACATTTCGGTCAGTCAGTTGTTGCAAATTGCCAAAATTGCTCGAAAGTATGGACAAGATTACGTTCATCTTACGTCGCGACAGGGAGTCGAAATACCCTTTGTCAAATATGAAGAAATCGAGGCCGTTAAGGACGAGCTTGCAAAAGGAAAACTTGAACTCGGCGCGGCGGGAGCGCGTGTTCGTTCTATAACGGCGTGCCAGGGCGGAAAATGTTGTCCGCAAGGCGTGATCGACGCAGGAGCCGTCGCCAGAAAACTCGACGCCAGATATTTTGGCAGACAATTACCGCATAAATTCAAGATTGGCGTTACTGGATGCCCGAACAACTGTCTTAAGGCGGAAGAGAACGATCTTGGCGTTAAAGGAGGCGTTGAAAAGAGCTGGGTCAAGGAAAATTGCGTCTTCTGCGGCGCGTGTCAGAGGGTTTGCAAGCGCAAAGCGATTGTCATAGAAAAGGGAACGGCGACCTTCTTCGACGATAAATGCAATCATTGCGGAAAGTGTGTAAAAGCGTGTCCGAAAAATGCGATGCAGGGCGTGAATGGCTTCATTCTTTCCTTCGGAGGGACCTTTGGAAATGAAATCGTTAAAGGCAGGAATCTTCTACCGTTGATAACGGACGAAGAATCGCTTTTTCGCGTCTGCGACGCCACCCTTGATTTTTTTGAGAAAAGAGCGCGGAAGGGCGAAAGACTTGCGCTTCTTCTTAAGCGTGTGGGCGTTGCGCCGTTACGCCGCGTCCTGGAAAAAGCGCTTGTTTCAACTGGCGAATGATGTGTTAACGTTCCAATAATGATCTAAAGAATCGCTCATGGCTTATTTCCCTTTCATGATAGAACTGTCAGAGGCGGTCGGACTAATCGTCGGAGCGGGCAGCGTCGCATATGATAAAGCGTTGCGCATTAGCGAATATGGCGCGAGGCTTCGCGTCGTCGCGCCGACGGTGGACGAACGATTCTCAGGATTGCCAAACGTGGAATTAACGCGTCGTCCCTTTGTAGACGCTGATATAACAGATGATCTCGCATTCGTGATTGCCGCCACGAAGGACGTCGAACTGAATCGTCAGGTAGCTAACCGCAGTCGTGCCAAGAGGATTCCCGTGAATGTCGTCGACTCGAAAGAGGACTCGTCGTTCATTTTTCCGGCGACGTTGAGGCGTGGCGAAGCCGTTGTCGCCGTGTCGACCGGCGGGGCGTCGCCGACCGTCGCGTCCGTCGTTAAGGAGTTGATTGACGCGCTGCTTCCTGATCAATTAGGAGCAGTGGTCAAGACGTTGGGAGACTATCGAGGAAGTATTTCTCGAACAATCGAGGGCGTCGAGGCGCGTCGCCGTTTCTACCGCTCAACGCTCCAGACGACGGCGCTACGACGCGAGAGTTTGGACGTGACCGCGCTCGAACGAATGCTTGATCGCGCGTCGTCGTCTCCCGCTTCTTTAGGACGCGTAGTCCTTGTCGGCGCGGGCGCGGGTCCCGCAGACTTGATAACGTTGCGAGGAGCGCTTGTCCTCGCAACCTGCGACGCCGTTTTGTATGACGATTTGATAGACCGCGCCATTCTGGAGATTGTTCCGAAGGAATCGTTGCGAATTCCAGTCGGAAAACGTGGGAAAGCTTCCTCAACGCGGCAGGACGACATTAACCGCCTGATGATAGAACTTGCATCACGCGGGCTGAACGTTGTAAGGTTGAAAGGCGGAGATCCCTTTCTTTTTGCTCGAGCCGAAGAGGAAATACACGCGTTGCAGCGAGACGGGGTTCCCTTCGACGTCGTTCCCGGCGTTTCATCGGCGTTTTTTATTCCGATGGAAGCGGGCGTTCCGCTTACTTGTCGCAACGTCAGCAGGAGCGTTCACATTGTGACGGCTCACACCACGGAATCCGAGGTTTTTGAGGAGTTGTCGAGATTTGCCACGCTCGATGGAACTCTCGTCGTTATGATGGGGCTGAACGTAGTCGAAAGACTGGCAGAATCGCTAATTGCCGGAGGCAAGGACCCCAAAACGCCAGTAGCAGTTCTTTCGGGCGGCAATTCCGCCAACCATTACGACGTCAGAGGAACCCTGAGCGACGTCGGTGAAAAATGCAGACAAGGTCGCTTGCAATCTCCTGCGGTTATTGTCATAGGTAAGGT
>CACYBR010000309.1 GCA_902772705.1 uncultured Planctomycetota bacterium | reverse complement strand
GACTATTTCTTAAGGCGCGAGATCTTTTCTTTGAGAAGCTCGACGACTTTTTCTACAACTTCGTCGTAAGAGAACGCGCCAAGCAGTTCGCCACTGTTTTTCAGGTTGACTCGGTCGCCGCCGCACCAGAGACCGATATCCGCGTCGTCTGATTCGCCAGGGCCGTTGACGCGGCATCCCATGACTGCGATCGTAAATGGGCTTTCACGCGCAAATTGCGTCGCTTCGTCTATCTTATGCGCGAGGTCGACGAAGCGTTTGCTTTGAGTGCGTGAACAACCGGGACAACTCACGATATTGAGAGCGTTCTTCTTGAGTTCGTCCACTGACGCGACAATCCCCTTTGAAACATTGTCGAGAATGAGCTTTCCCGCGGCAACCTCCTGTTCCTTCTGATCCGCGACGACGGTGAGGGAGACGCGTAACGTTTCGCCAATTCCCTCTGAAAGGAGCGGTTCGAGCGCCGTGCGCGTCTTGAGAATCCCACGAGGCGGAGCGCCTGCTTCCGTTACGCCCAGGTGTAGTGGAACAAGCGGCTTGAGCGTCGCAAAACGACGGTTTAAGAAAAGAACGGTTTCAGGATCAGAATCTTTGATTGACACGACGTAACGATCGAAGCCGAGCGAGTCGAGACACTCGACATGCTCGAGCGCGCTACGCAGCGGCGGGTCGAAGAAGCTCGCGTCGTTCCCGCCTGAGCTGGGGTCGACGTCGTTGTGTTCGAGTTTTTCGCGATAATTTCTGAGTTTGTCGGGATCGAGACTTCCTGAGTTTATTCCGACTCGAAGCGCGCAGTCGAATTCGCGCGCCACTCCGACAAGATATTCAACCTTCTTTTCCCAGGAGAGCGACGGTTCGAGTTGGTGCAAATGTCCCGGATTATAGCGGATCTTGTCGACGTACGGGGCGACTTTTTCCGCAAGTCTGAAATTTTCCTGGAGGTCGACGGAGAGGTTCGCGTCGACTCGCTTGCGGATTTCGGCGAGCGCTTCCGCTTCGAGGCTCGTGTCGCACGCAACGCGTACGATTCCAGCGCCGTAATTCGATAGCTTAGCGATGGTCGCGGCGGTTGCCTCGACGTCGCGTGTTTTAGTCGCCGCCATCGTCTGAACAACGATTGGCGAATCGCCGCCGATGAAGACGGAACCGACCTTAACTTTCCGGGTAATTCGACGCTGAATCGTCATTTCAGAATTCCTTCTTTTTCAAGTTCGCGTCGCATCTCGTCGACGGTGTAGAATACTTTTTCGGGCGCATTGGCGAGAAGCATGTCCAATTCCGCCTTTGCGGTTGGGAGCCACGCGACGGACCAGCATGGGACGCCTGCCTTGTGCGCGGAAACGACGTCTTTGGGGGAGTCGCCGACGTAGACGCAGTCCTCCCTTGCGATTCCTTGTTTATCGAGGAGTTCTATGATTGCAGCGTCTTTGACGCGACCTCCGGATCCTCCGTAACGAATCTCTTCAAAAACGTCTGCGATACCGTAGAAATTGAGCGAAATATCGCACGAGCGTCTGCCTTTGGCGGTTACGAGCGAGACGTGGACGCCCTCGTTCTTAACGTCGTGGATAAGTTCCATGACGCCGGGAACAGGATCAGGAACTTCGTTTTGCAGCTCCGCGTAAAATTTGAGGTAGAGCTCGCAGAGCTCTTGTTGGCGCTCCGGAAAGAATTTTTCAAAGATTCCTTCCTCGGTAGGTCCAAAATAGCTTTTCAGCTCGTCTGGCGTCAACTCGTGTCCGACGACGGGTTCAACCGTTTTGCGGAACGCGTTGTTACAGACGGGCAATGTGTCGGCAATGGTGCCGTCGAAATCAAAGACGAGCGCTTTTATCATATGAAGAGCGTCCTGTTTATGTGCAAATGGGGGAACGTTTTCAAACGCCGACGACAAACGCTTGTGTCTTTCACTATTTTAGTAAGCTTTTATTGGATGACAACATCTGGTTGGCGCCGATCAAAAAAGCGAAGAGACGACAATATAGACGGCTGTAATGAAATTGAGCGATAGAATGAAAGGAACGAAGATTTTTTCTGGGATTGCTTTGTAGATCTTACGTCCCGTATATCCGCCGAGAAGGACTGGCGCGATGAAAACCGCAGTAAGAATAAACGTCGTGCCGTTCATGACCTGCGCCTCGTCCGCCTCGAATCCCATACGAAGCTTTATTTGCGTCGCGGCGAGCATAAGCGGGATTTTTGAGACGTTCACGAGAAAGAAGAAAACGGCGTTCGTACCCATGAAGCGCTTTTTATCGAGTCCCTGCGAAGAGAAATAAGCCGCCGAGACCGCGCCTGCGGCGTTGCCCAGAATGGTTGTCGTGCCCGCGAGCGCTCCGCAGAGCCAGCGGAACGGCTTGTTTGTCGCAATCTTCGTCCAGCCCATCTTGCCGCGAATGAATTCGAAGAGAAGAATTGAGGACGCAAGGAGCCCTACCGTGAGTTTGAACTGGGAATTCTTCATACAACAGATGGCGATCGTTCCACATATCAAACCGAGCGCGACTGGCGGACAGAGTCGTTTGAGGAGTTTGACGTCGCAGTCCTTACGGTAAAAATGGACCGCCGCGAGATCGCCGACGATCAGGAGAGGAACGACGGCGCCGGAAGCGAACATCTCATGTCCACGAAACGCGAAAAGCATTAGCAGACAGGCGAAGAGACCGACCCCTGGCGTTCCTGTCTTGGAGACCCCGATCAGAAACGCCGCGATAAATCCGACGACGAGGGTGAAGGGTGTTGTCAATTCAGCCAGCGACATTTTTATATTCCCTGCAGGTCGCGTATTTTAGAATCAGTCTCTTTTTCCCAGATCGACCTCATGGACGAAGAAAAAGGGGAGAACGCAATGAACGTTCCCCCCTTGATTATAATGGAAAACAGATTTGATCCAAGAGTTGCGCGTCAGTTGGAAACCTCTTCCGACGAGGCGGCTTTTACGTCGGCGCCGTCCTGAGACTCTTCGTCTTCATTGGCGTCGTCTTCATCGGTCTTACCCCGGAGACGTTTACGCTCTTCGATCATCTCTCGATACTTCTTAATCTGCTCGCCCTCGAGCGTTTCTTCGGGAATATCGGCGTAATCTTTTGCGCAGAATTCGAGCGTTTCTTCCTTCTTAAGCTCGTCGCCGTCATTCGCGTCTTCCGCCGGTTTTTCCGTAACCTTGAGCGTGACGTCAATGACGTCATGTCCTTCGAACATGCCCTCGAGGATCTTTTCCGAGAGTTTGTCTTCAACGTAGCTTTCAATCGCACGCCGAAGAGGACGAGCGCCGAGATCGAGGTTCGAACCCTTTTTGGTCACGAACTTCTTCGCCTCGTCGGAGACAACGAGACAAAGGTCTTTTTCAACAAGTCGCTTGCGGAGTTTGTTGAGCTCGATATCGACGACGGAGACGAGATCCTGTTCGGTCAGATGACGGAAGACGATGATATCGTTGAAACGGTTAATGAACTCGGGACGGAACGCGCGTTCGATCTCCTCATTGACGCGCGTCTTCATGCTTTCGTACGAGGCGTCGGCGTCGGGTTCCTGAAAACCGAACGCTGATTCATTCTTGATTGCCGCGGCGCCGGCGTTTGTCGTCATAATGATGATGGTGTTACGGAAGTCCACAACACGCCCCAAACTGTCGGTCAAACGACCTTCTTCCAAAACCTGAAGAAGGATGTTGAAGACGTCAGGGTGCGCCTTTTCGATTTCATCAAAGAGGACGACGGAGTAAGGACGTCGGCGAACTTTTTCGGTAAGCTGACCGCCTTCGTCGTGGCCGACATAACCGGGAGGCGAGCCGACCATACGACTGACGTTGTAGCTCTCCATGTACTCGCTCATGTCGATTTGGATGATAGCGTTTTCGTCGCCAAACATAAATTCCGCGAGCGTCTTGGCCAGAAGCGTTTTTCCGACGCCGGTAGGTCCGGCGAAGATGAACGACGCAATTGGACGACGTGGATCCTGAATGCCGCTACGACTGCGTCGAATTGCCTTGGAAATCGCGGAGACCGCCTCGTGTTGGCTTACAACGCGTTTGTGGAGTTCCTCCTCCATTGTAAGGAGGCGTTTGGAATCCTCGACCGACACGTGCGAGAGAGGAACGCCGGTAATCTTGGAAACGACGTCTGCAACGACGGTTCCGTCGACAACGCCGCAGGTCTCGTTTTGCTCGTTACGCCAGTTCTTCTGAAGTTCAACTTTCTGGGCGTTAAGTTTGTCGATCTGGTCGCGAATTCTTGCAGATTCCTCAAATTCCTGACGACGAACCGTTTCTTCCTTCTGTCTCTGCAAATCCGCTATCTGGCGATCGAGACCAGTAAGATCGGGAGGACGCGTGCAGGTTAGCAGTCGAACGCGAGAGCCTGCTTCGTCAATAACGTCGATCGCTTTATCTGGAAGACTACGGTTTGAAATGTAACGTTCGGAAAGCTCGACCGCCGCCTCGAGCGCGTCGTCGGTAATCTTGACGTGATGGTGTTCCTGATAACGCTCTCTCAATCCCTTGAGAATCTGGATCGTTTCCTTTGGCGTCGGCGGATTGACCTTGACCGTCTGGAACCGTCTTTCCAGCGCATGGTCCTTTTCAATGAACTTGCGATATTCGTCAAAGGTGGTTGCGCCAAGGAGCTGAAGCTCGCCGCGAGAGAGCGCCGGCTTGAAAATGTTGGACGCGTCGTTGGCGCCCTCCGCGCTACCCGCGCCAACCAGCGAATGAAGCTCGTCGACGAACAGAATGACGTTCTTTGCGCGTTTGACTTCGTTCATCAACGCCTTGATACGCTCCTCGAACTGGCCGCGATATTTCGTGCCGGCGACCATGAGCGTGAGGTCGAGCGCGACGATGCGCCGGTCCATGAGGATTTCAGGCACGTCGCCGTTAGCAATGCGCTGAGCAAGCCCCTCGACGATTGCCGTTTTACCGACGCCTGCTTCGCCGAGAAGCGCAGGATTGTTCTTCGTTCGACGACAGAGAATCTGCATAGTCCGCTCGATTTCGTTTTCACGACCAATGACAGGATCGAGCTGTCCCTTGCGAGCGAGCTCGGTAAGGTCGCGACCAAAGCTGTCGAGCGCAGGAGTTTTGGTTTTGCCGCGTTGGACGGCGGCAGGTCCCTGTGTGTCTCGCTCGGACTCGGAATGGTCGTAGGAGCCAGAGACCTCTTCTGACTGCGTCGAGGGAGACTGTTCGGCCGCGTCGAAGTCGCCGTTGCCGAGCATCGCGACAATTTCGTCGCGGATATCTTCAAGACGTCGTCCGAGGTTCATGAGCGCCTGACTCGCGACGCAGGTCGGATCCTGAACAATCGCTAAAAGCAAATGTTCTGTGCCGACGTAATTGTGATTGAAACTCTGAGCCTGTTCGACGGCGCGCTCGATTGCACGCTTTGCCTGAGGCGAGTTTGGAAGTCGTCCAACGGCAAGGACGTCGGTGCCTGTCTTGACGAGCTTTTCGACCTCGAGACGCGCGTTCCGCAGGTCAACCCCCATCTTTTTAAGGACCTCGGCCGCGACTCCAGATCCTTCTTTAATCAGACCGAGCAGTATGTGTTCCGTCCCGATGTATTCATGGTTGAAGCGCAACGCCTCTGCATGAGCGTGCTTCATTGCATTCTTAGCTCGGGCGGTAAAACGTTCGTATGCCATATAATTTAAAATTCCTGTTGTTCAACGCTAAGAGGAAACAGATTGTGCGCATGGCCTTCTGTCTTGACAAAGCTCAAGCAAAAATGACGCCAGAACCACCAATATTTCTTACACGAAAAATCTTTTCCTACTTCCCAATGATTATACTCAGGCTGGATTTTTGTCCAGCGACCACGAGATAAAACAACCGCAGGAAATAAGGTTTCAGGTCTTGCTTTGAGAGACTTTTCACGAGCGTCCTAAAAAACGGCGAACGACCGGATCAGCGTCGTCGGTTGTTTACTGTCGGAGTCGTACTCGTTCTGATACGGACGTCGAGGAAAACGATCGAGGCGAAGCATAGCTGGAATTATAGTCCTGTTTCATGTTTCGCCAACGCGATTTCTTCCGTTTCCTCATTGTTCCAGACGAACGTCCAGAAGAAAACGTGGGCGTCGTCTCCTTAATGTTGATTCAAAGGCGCGTCCAATGTTTGCTCTCTATTTGCCGTGAAAGGCCTGAGGAGAAATTATTTGGTATGGACTGATTATTTCTGAAAGTATATGCTTCAAGGGATCGGCTTAATGCCGTGTCCTCGCGCTACCGACGGCGCGGCCCTGTTTGATATATAGAATCGCTCGTGAAAGAGCGGAGACGCCGTGTGTTATGAAGAAGAGAACCATCGCATTGCTGTTTGCGGCAGCGTCTATAGCCTTGCTGACGATCGGTTGTAAACCTCGCGACAATAATCCTCAAGTCAGACCCGACGCGCAAGGCGTTGAATCGCAGACGACGAGAGATTCCGCGAAGGAGCTTCAGGAGTCAAAATCTGACGACGAAGCTGCAATAAACGACGCCGCGCAGGCTCTTGGTCGCGCGACTTCGCAGTTTGTGGACGTCTTTGCCGAAGACGAGGAAAACGATTCTGTCGTTACGGACGGAGACGAACCTGTAAAGGAAGGATCGTTGGAGCCTGATTCGATAGACATGTCTCTTGTCGACGACGAGATCAAGCGCAAATATTCCGACGATCGTTCGCTAATCGCTCCAACCCTTTCGGAGCGTAGCGACGAGGCCGGCACGGCGCCGAAATACCGGTTAGAATACAAATTCGTTCCGAATACCAACCTCGCATGGAACGTCGTTCATCTTGTGCGCAAACGCGTGTCCTACGGAGGCGTGGAAAAACTCATAGAAACTTCGTCGACGACGGAACG
>CACYBR010000308.1 GCA_902772705.1 uncultured Planctomycetota bacterium | reverse complement strand
TCTCCGTGACCCGAGCGTCCCCGGACTCAGGGACGAAGATTTCGAGCTCATTCCCGGCGAGCGGCTCAGCGAGCAGGTCGCCGAGCGGTGGGCGAAGCTCAAGAGGGCGTGGTCGCTCTTTCAGGAGCGCCGCAAAGAACTGCCAAGCGACGACTACGGAACGTCGCTTACCCGGAAAACGTGGCTCGTCCCGCTCATGAAGACGCTCGATTTCGCCGAACCGCGCGTTCGCAAAGAGCCGATCGTCCTCGGCGGCAAGAGCTACAAGCCGTCGCACGAAGCGCTCGACGCGCCTCTTGCGCTCCACTTCGTAAGCTTCAACCAAGACCTCGACAAGAGCGATCCCGACTCGCGCGCCGGCGCTAAGAAGTCGCCCCACTCTTTCATGCAGGAGTTTCTGAACCAGTCTGCGGAGTTCCTCTGGGGCGTCGTCTCTAACGGGCTGAAATTCCGATTCTTACGCGACAACGCGTCGATGTCGCGCCCCGCGTTCCTCGAGTTCGATCTTGAGACGATCATGGAGACAGACGCGTACGACGAGTTCTTCCTCTTCTATCTCGTCGCGCACAAGTCGCGGTTCGTCAGGCAGGACGAAGAGGAAACCGAGGAGGAGGGCGCCAAGTCTGGTTCCGACGACGACTCCGACGAAGAGGGGGGCGAAAAGGACGCGACCCCGACTTCCGCCGAAAAGGAGCGGTTAATCGAACGCTGGCGCCGTTTGAGCCTCGACTACGGAACGCGCGCGCTCAACGAACTCTCCGACGATTTCGTAACCGCGATCAACGCGCTGGGAAAAGGGTTCCTCGAAAGGCGCGAAAACGGCGAGCTCAAGGGAAAACTCCATTCCGGCGCCCTTTCGACGCTGGATTTTTATCGTCAGCTGCTACGCCTCGTCTATCGAATCGTCTTCGTCCTCGTCGCGGAGGAACGCGATCTCTTCTTCACGGCGGGAACTTCGAAGGAGACGCGCGCGATCTACAAACAGTTCTATTCCGTCGCGCGGCTTCGGACGCTTTCGCGTAAAATGCGCGGGGGACGCGCCGCCGACCTCTGGCGCCAGCTGCGGCTGACCCTTGGAAAATGCCGCGACGGCGAGGCGCGACTGGGAATCCCCGCGTTCGGCTCGAGTCTCTTTGAACCTGAGTTCATCCCGGACCTGAACGACTGCGAACTCGGCGACGCCGCGCTCCTCGCCGCGATTCGCGCGCTTACGCACACAACCCGCAACAACGTCCTCCAGCGCGTCGATTATCGCAACCTCGGCGCGGAAGAACTTGGAAGCGTCTACGAGTCCCTTCTTGAGATGCGCCCTGCAATCTCCGCGTCCGGCGCCTTTTCGCTCGAGACGGTCGCGGGCAACGAGCGCAAGAAGACCGGCTCCTTCTACACGCCGGAGGAACTCGTCGCGTCGCTCCTCGACACGGCGCTCGAACCGACTGTCGACGACGCGTTAAACGCGCTCGGCAGGAACGCGACCCGCGGCCAGCGCGAAGGCGCGATTCTCAGCTTGAAAATCTGCGACCCCGCGTGTGGTAGCGGCCATTTCCTCGTTGGCGCCGCGCGACGGCTCGGACGGCGATTGGCGCAGATTCGCACCGGCGACGAAGAGCCGTCCCCCGGCGCGACGCGCGACGCGATTCGCGACGTCGTCGCAAGGGCGATCTACGGCGTCGACGTCAACCCGATGGCGGTCGAACTCTGCAAGATTTCGCTCTGGCTGGAATCGATGGAGCCGGGAAAATCGCTCGTCTTCCTCGATCACCGAATCAAGTGCGGCGATTCGCTGATCGGCGCGACTCCGGAACAACTTAAAGGGGGAATCCCCAACGAGGCGTTCGATCGCGTCGAAGGGGACGACAAAGAAGTCTGTTCGGCGTTAAAGAAGCAAAACGCCGGGATGCGAAAAGACGTCGTTACCGGTCAGAAGAATTTTCTGGGCGGCTCCTTCAACGAGAATTACGAAGTGGTTGCGAAGGTCCTCGCCGAAAAGTGGGCGGAATTGGACTCGCTCGCGAACGCGTCCCCGAAGGATTACGAAGAAGCGGAGCGCTTCTACAAATCGCTGCGCGGGAATCCCCTCTTTACAAACCATCGGTTCCTCGCCGATCTCTGGCTCGCCGCCTTCGTCAAGCCGAAGAAGGTCCGCTACGGCGAGCTGAATATTCTCTACGACGTCTTTGATCGCGCATGTCGTGAAAACGACGCGCGGAAATCGTTCACCCCGTTCCAGCGCGAAACGATTCAAAAGCTCGCCGACGAATACCGTTTCTTCCATTGGAACGTCGAGTTCCCCGACGTCTTCAGGCTCGACGGAAAGGGAGGGTTCGACGTCGTCCTCGGCAATCCGCCGTGGGAAACGCTCGAACTTAAAGAAAAAGAGTTTTTCTCCGGAATCAATGACGATATCTACAACGCGAAAACCACCGCTATCAGAAAAGCTAAAATCAAAAAATTGGAGGACAGCGCCCCGTCGCTATATCGAAAGTATCTTGAAGAATACCGTCGCCACGAATGCGTTCGACACGTGATTAGAGACTCTGGAAGATTTAAGTTTTGTACGAAGGGTAAAATCAATTCCTACGCAGTCTTCGCCGAATTAAATACTCAGCTGGTATCCAGATACGGACGCGTCGGCTGCGTAGTTCAGTCGGAAATCGTCTCTGGAAATTCGACGAAGGCGTTCATTCAGGAAAAAAAAAAAAAAAAAACAGACAGGAT
>CACYBR010000307.1 GCA_902772705.1 uncultured Planctomycetota bacterium | reverse complement strand
TTTAATTCTGGTAATTTCTCAGCGCCGCCCAAACGTCCATGTAGGCGGAGTCGCGGTCCGTGCCGTCGTGAACGGCGGATTTGAAGTTCTCATAGTCGATCGCTTCCGCTTCGCTCCTGACGATTTCAGACCAGGTCTTTCGCTCGAAATCCATGCGGTACGGGTAGTCCGTACCCGGCAGGCTCTCAACCTTTGGCGTCACGCCATATTTCTCGCAAAGTCGTTCCAAGTCGCCTTTGAAACGCGCTCGAACGTGTATCAGATTCGCGTCGTCCCAATTCTGGACCGCGCTGAAAAACCCCAGTTTCGTGAAAAGCCACATTTGACATTCTCCTTCCTTTGCTGGTCGAACCCTTTCTCAGCTTGTTCAAACACGCTCAAGCAAGATCGGACAAACTCATTCACACTGCTTTCCCGCTGCGATCCGTTTCCCTCGATTCCGGCGACGTTCTCATACGCGCGAATCGTAATCCGTCGCCGGAAAGAGAGGGACAAGAAGCGTCAACGTTCCCGGGTCGTTTTTTTAAGGAACAGCTCCTGACGAATCGCGGACTCTTCCCGAAGGAGCGCGCCGGCGCGAAAACACGCTCTCACGCCATAGTACGCCGCAAGCGCAAGCGCAGTCGCCGGAATCCGGAAGAGCGCGAAGCCCCAACCGCCCCTCGCCGCAGCATGCTCGGAGAGCGCCCCAAAGAAGAGCTCGCCGGCGGAGATGAAAGCGCACAGAATCGCAAGCGTCGTCACGATCTGACAGATCGTCCGTTCCGACTTGAATCGCGCGCCGACGCGTCTGGCGGCAATTCGCGCGATCTCAAGCTCCGTAAGTTCGAGCTCGTTTTCGAGCGTCGGTTCCGGTTCGGGCGCTGGTTTGGGCTTTTCCGGCTCGACGTCGGCTCTCGGAGGCACGGACGTCGCCGGCGGCGCGACGTATCCCTGACGCTCAAAGATCGGGGAGAGCGCGTCCAGTTCGTAAGCGCGCTTCCTTTCGCCGTCGACCTCAAGAGTCGTTTCAGGCAGCAACCTTCCCGCCTGCGCGAGCTTCGCAAGAAGTCGGATATCGATCGGCGTGCGACTCCCGTCCTTCTGGATGATAAAAACGTTCATCTTCTCTCCCCACGCGCTCAGAAATTCACATTGCGCTGGCGCCAGTCGAAGAAATCGACAATCGCGGTCCGCCAGTCAGGGACGCGATAAAGACCGTCGAGCTCGTCGTATCGATTCGAACTCAAAACCGTAAACGCCGAATGCGGCGCGGTCACGCCATACTCCTTCGTCGTAATCCCCGCGACGGTCCGTCCACGCAGTCCCGTTTTGTCGAGCAGAAAGCGCGCGATTTCCTCCGGGGTTCCCCGGGAAGCGCCGGTCAGATGATAGAGTCCCCTCGCCTTTCGACGAATCAGCGTTTTGGTCGCGCATAGAACGTCGACGGTCCAGAGCGGCTCGATCATGCGGTCGGAAATAGCGGAGACGCGATTCGTTCGCCGAAACGCCTTGAGAAGCGACTCCACAAGGTTGACGCTGGAGTATTCCGTCGCCTCGCCGAAGAGGGACGAAAAGCGCAGAACGAGCGACTCGGGCGCCTCGGACGCGACGCGTTCGCTTTCGAGCTTCGTCTTGGCGTAGACGCTCGCGGGGTTCGGAACGGTCGTCTCGTCAAAGCCGGGCGCGTCGGGGGAGACGGGCAGATCCAGCGCGGCCTCGTCGTCAAACGCCTGAACGCGCGAACGCGCTTCCTCCGGCGTCGACGCGCGTTCGCGCTCGTCTGCGGCGCCCTGTTCGAGTCGGGAGCGATAGAAGACTTCGCCGCAACTGTACTGAACCAGAAGCGCGCCGCAACGCCGCGCCGCCTCGCGCAGATTCGACGGGCCATGCTCGTGGAGCGTCCGCGCCGTATTCGGACGACTCTCAAGCCAGTCGATCAGATTGACGCCCGAGGCGTTGACGATCACGTCCGGATGAAAATCGCAGACCGTTTCGATCGCGTTCATTCGCGAGCATACGTCGAAGTCAGGGATATTGAGCGGAATCATGGAATCCGGTTCGTCGATGGGAGTCGCAGCCAGATTCGCGGCGATTCGTTCCTCGACGCGCGGATCGTTCCAGCTTCTGACCAACTCGCGCCCCAGCGTTCCCTGAGATCCAATAACGACGATATTCATAGCTCCCCCAGTCGTTTAAAAAACTCCCGTTACTCGGCATACGGCGACTAACGGGAGCTTGGATAAATACGATCCAGTTGCGCGACCGCCGCGCTCATTTCTTACCGGAAGCGCGTTTTCTGGACGCGGTCCTGGCCGGCG
>CACYBR010000306.1 GCA_902772705.1 uncultured Planctomycetota bacterium | reverse complement strand
GGACACGCCACGCGTCGAAGCCTTCATTGACGCCGTCTACGATAGCTATTTATTACAAGTGATCATAACGCTCTGCTGTATTTGGTGGTTGGCTCAGTTTTTTGTCGAACCTTATCTGTTCCTGAAATCGTTCCCCAGATATTTCTCTCAGGGAAGTAAAAAAAGTAAACTGCTACTGACGCTTGCGCAACTGGCGATCGCGATCACATGGGTCATGGGTATCTTTATTTTGATACCTTATGCCGGGTGCGTGTAGTCAGGGGGCCTTTGCCAACGTCGACGAATAAGAAAACGCCCGAGCCGCGAGGAATCGCGACCCGGGCGTCGTCGTCAAACGCTGGGGCAGCGGCGTGATCATGCCGCCGCTTCAGCGTTCTTCTGCTCTCCGAAGCTGAAGAAAAAATCGCCGTCGCTGTAATCGACGCTGATACTGCGTCGAGCGGACTTTGAGGGATCGTTATATCCGGGGCGCTTGAGGAGTTCGAGCGCGAGCGGATTCTCCAGCCGCTGCTGAATCACGCGCTTGAGCGGTCTTGCGCCGAATTCCGGCTCGTATCCGAGCTCGGCGATACCGTCGAGCGCCGCGGGCGTAAGCGTGAGGACAATATTCTGCTTTTCGAGGAGCTTGCGGAGTTTTTCCGTTTGAATCTCGACGATGCGTCGGATCTGGCTCTTCTCAAGCGGATGGAATTTGATCGTCTCGTCGATTCGGTTGAGGAATTCCGGAAGGAACGCGCCTCGCAGGATCGAGTCGACCGCTTCGTCCATTTCCTTCTCCGATCCTCCGTTAGCGGTGATTTCTCGAATGACCTGACTGCCGAGGTTCGACGTCATGACAATGATCGTGTTCGTGAAGTCGACCGTGTGCCCCTGATTGTCGGAGAGTCGTCCGTCGTCAAGGACCTGAAGCAGGATGTTGAAGACGTCGCGATGCGCCTTTTCGATCTCGTCGAACAGTACGACCGAGTACGGCTTGCGTCGAACCGCTTCTGTCAGCACGCCGCCTTCCTCATAACCGACATATCCTGGAGGGGCGCCGATGAGCCGCGACACAGTATGCTTTTCCATGAACTCGCTCATGTCGATGCGGACGATCGCGTTTTCGTCGTCGAAGAGCGCTTCCGCGAGCGCCTTGCACAACTCCGTCTTGCCGACGCCGGTCGGACCGAGGAAGAGGAACGAGCCGATAGGACGATTCGGATCCTGCAGGCCGCTGCGACTACGTCGGACCGCGTTGGAGACCGCGTCGACCGCTTCGTCCTGACCAACGACTCTCGCGTGCAGACGGTCCTCGAGGACGATGAGTTTCGCGCGTTCCGTCTCCATCATTCTCGAGACGGGAACGCCCGTCCAGAGCGAAACGACCTCGGCGATTTCGTCGGGCCCAACGACCTGACGAAGAAGTCGCTTTTGGGGCGTTTTCTGGAATCCGTCGGAACCGTCGTTTTCCGACGCGTTTTTCTGCTCTTCCGACTCGAGCTGCGCCTGACGTTCACGCAACTCTTTGAGCTCGTTGAACAGATCGGAAAGCTTCTGATATTGCGCGTTGTCCGCTGGCTTGCCGGTCAGGAACGACTGTTTAATCTGCGAGTCGAGCGTCTTGTATTCAAGCTCCTTCGCGGCGACCTTTTCGCGAAGCTGGTGAACGTCGCCGACCCCGCTCTTTTCCTTCTCCCAGCGGATATTGAGCTCGGCGAGCTCTTCGTTCGTTTTGGAAATCTTCTTGCGGATTTCTTCGAGTCGCGCGACCGCGTCCGGTTCGGTCTCGTTGACGAGTTGGCTCTCGGCGATCTTCAGCTGGACCAGCCGTCGCTGCGCGTCGTCGATCTCCGTCGGAACGCTCTGAAGCTCCATCGCCAGCCGGCTCATCGCCTCGTCGACCAGATCGATCGCCTTGTCCGGCAGGAATCGGTCGGAGATATAGCGGTTCGAGAGTTCCACCGCCGCGACGAGCGCCGAATCGGTGATCTTAACTCCTTTATGATGCTGTTCATAACGTCCTTTGAGGCCGCGAAGAATCGCCAGCGAGGACTCGACGCTCGGCTCGTCGACCATCACGGGCTGGAAACGACGTTCCAGCGCGGCGTCCTTCTCGACGTATTTGCGGTATTCGTCGAGCGTTGTCGCGCCAATGCATTTGACGTCGCCGCGCGCCAGCGCCGGTTTGAGAAGATTCGCCGCGTCCGCGCCGCCCTGCTGATTCCCCGCACCGACGACCGTGTGCAGCTCGTCGATAAACAGGACCACGCGACCCTGCGAGTCTTCCACTTCCTTAAGAACCGCCTTCAAACGCTCTTCGAACTCGCCCCGGAACTTCGCGCCCGCGATCAGCGCGCCCATATCCAGCGCGACCACGATCTTGTCCTTCAGGCTTTCGGGCACGTCGCCCTCGACAACGCGCAGCGCGAGTCCCTCGACGATCGCCGTCTTGCCGACGCCGGGTTCGCCGATAAGGACGGGGTTGTTCTTTGTTCGACGCGAGAGAACCTGAATCACGCGTCGAATCTCCTTGTCGCGGCCAATGACCGGATCGAGCTTGCCCTGACGCGCGCGTTCCACGAGGTTGATCCCGTACTTTTCGAGCGCCTGAAGCTTGCCCTCGGGCTCCTGGTCCGTCACGCGGTGGTTTCCGCGTACGACGCTCGTTCCTTCGAGGATCTTCGCGCGGTCGATCGCGAAGAGGTCGAGCAGATTTTTCGCTTTTCCGTCGACGTCGGCAAGCGCGAGGAGCAGGTGTTCGGTCGAGACGAACTCGTCGGTGAGCGTCGTCGCTTCTTCCGCCGACTTCACGAGGATCTTCTGCAATTCTGCCGAAACGTTGGACGAGGCGCCCGAGACGCGCGGCAGACGATTGATTTCGGCGTCGACCGTCGCTTTCAAACGATTAAGGTCCGCGCCGATAGCCTTGAAAATGGGTTTGATATTGCCGTCTGTTTCCTCAAGGAGCGAGGCGAGCAGGTGAATTCCAGAGATTTCAGGATTGGATTTCGCGACGGCAAGTCGTTGTGCCGCCGAGATCGCTTCCTGCGATTTGACCGTGAGTTTTTCGGGTGAAAAGTTCATAACAGTCTCCTTTCATGACGCGCCGGCTTCAGCGACGGCGGCGTCGGTTCCGGGGACGCGTCGCGGCACGGTTCAGAACCCTCCGTCGCTCAGCGTCGACCGTTTTGATGACGAGTAAGCAAGGAAGGCGCCAATCATATTTTTCTTTCCACGTCGTGAAAGGGCTGGAAAAAACGTCTTGTTCTTTCAGTCTGAAGCGAGGGTTGGCGTCAGCTTGACGTTGACAGACGGGAATGGTATAACTTGGTCGCCGTGTGGATTTCTTCAAATTTCCGTTTTCATGGGCGTTTTTGCACGAAAGACAAGGGGACGATTTCATGAGTCGGCGGTTTAATAAAACGCGGGAGTTTCTTCTGCCTGCGTCGATTTTTACAAGTCCGTTTTTAACCGCGTCCATTCTGATATTTTGGTTATGTTTAGCGTTGGGGATGAAGCCATTCTGGCTTACGATTGGGCTCCCCAACACAGTTGGAACAGCCGGCTTTATTGTCTGTCTTGTTGGCGTTCCGGCGTTGGGAGTCGTTCTTTGCATCCGCCTCTGGCGCCAGAAGGGGATCAGGGCCGAGCTTTTGGGGCAGATCGCCTTTCCTTTATTGTGGAACGTTTGGACTCTCGCGTTTATGTTTTGGGCGGTAACGAGGCGTTTCTGGTTCGGGCTGGGACGAGGGGGTGATTCAGATTCTCTCAAATTAACACAGGCGGCGTTTCCTGAAGGTCGGACGTGCCGCGCGTTAAACTGAACTGAATAATTGTTTGAAGCTTTCCTCAGTTTCTCAGTTAAGCGACGTTATGAACGCCGATTAACGGGATAATTTCATCGTTTTTTATGGGAATAGCGCCTTTTAACCTCGTTTGACGAGACTTGATAAAAATCTCGTTCGGCAAGTGGAAGAGAGTTTGTTATCACATTCAACAAAAAGGGCGCTCCCGTTTTGGATTTTCACCCTTCAAGAATTGGCACGTTTAACTACAGTCCCTTTCCATTTGTTGACGACATGGGCTTCAGACATTGGACAGACGACATACGTCCATGGAGTAATCATAAGGATAACTACGGAATCGAGAACAGTAACGTTTTACCCCTTTGGTTGATGAAACACATGTTACGTCAGGCCAAAACAAAAACAATGTAGGTTGTGTATGTTGACATTTCGTTCATACACGCTTTGAAAAGGAGCGACAATGAAAAAGTTGAACGGTGTTGTTGTAATCCTGATGTTGCTCGCTGTTTTCATGATCCTGACCGATCTGGTATTGACAGTCTTTCCTCTTCACTCTTTAGCAATGGGAGGGATTCTCGAATTATACTTCATTGTCGTTTCTCTACTTATCATTGGAATCGCCTGCTGTTCCATCTTGTACGAAGATTTGAACGAAAACAAGATCTGGATCGCAGGATGGCTGGCTGTCGATGTTCTTTTGTGGCTATTGAGTTTTTTATTCCTCAAGGTTGTATACAAATTCTAACCGCGAGTTTTGGAAAGAGTTAAACGATTCAATGTTCCCTGCAACGGCGGAGGCGTCGCAATGAATGATGAAGAGCTGAAAGAAAAGGAAACAGAAACCAAAGCGCTTAAAATCGAACTTCCAACCGAACACAAGTCGAGAAGAAATCAAATTGACTGGATATCCGGGGTTCTGTGTGTGTTTCTATGTTTGTCTGCCTGCGCCCTGTGCGTGAATTTTTTTCTTTTAACAGAACGTGCGGGTGGAAGAGTTGTCATTACAGGTTTCCTGCGCGAAGTCTTTGGGGGTTGGTTAGAGCAAGGGTATCGTTTTGCCATCCCATTAGTACTTATGGGAATTGCCTGCGGTTTACCTTTTTTCAGGCATAAGATTATGGTTGTGGCAGGTCTTCTTTTGAACGTTTTTTTCTGGATAGGAGGGCTGGTTGCCATGTTCCTTTTTTATAGGAGTCTGTAACCTTTCGGAGCGGCGTCTTTTAAGTAGAGTCGCAACCTCCTATAATTCTGGCGTCGACGATTCATTCCAGCGTAAGGAGTCTTTACGATGGGTAAATACAGTAAGGAGTCCATAGGGTGGCGTTGAAGTTTTCCGAGGCGCTGGCGGAGGTTCTCGACGAACTCGACGCGGCTGGC
>CACYBR010000305.1 GCA_902772705.1 uncultured Planctomycetota bacterium | reverse complement strand
GTCGTGCGCTCGGCCAATTACGCGCTCTATGGCGACATGAGCCGACGCGTCATGCAGACGCTCGCGCAGTGGACCCCGTCCGTCGACGTGTATTCGATCGACGAAGCGTTTATGGACCTGTCAGGTCGTTTTCAGGATCGCGACGGACGATATCGCGGCGAGGAATCCAAACGCTCCGTCGAGCCGTCGGCGCTCGACATGCTCGAACTGCGGCGACGCGTGGCGGCGTGGCCGGACGGACCGGCGCTTGGAGAGCTTCCGGAGCAAACGCGCGAGGAGCTCGAGGACGTCGCTCAGGATATCGTGACGACGACGCGAAAGTGGACGGGCGTTCCGGTCTCGCTGGGGCTCGGACCGACGCGAACGCTTGCGAAGGTCGCAAGTCGACTGGCGAAGGACGAATTCGAGACGACGGGCAAGAAATACGCGATTCTTTTCGGAAAAGAGGAACGAATCGCGGCGCTCCGGCGGCTGCCGGTCGGAAAGGTGTGGGGCGTCGGACGAAGACTGCGCGACGTCTTTGAGAAATCAGGACTTAAGACGGCGTACGATCTGGCGAAATGCGATCCGAAATTCATCCGTCAGTCGTTTACGATCGAGCAGGAGCGGACGGTGCGCGAGCTGCGCGGCGAGCTGGTCTACGACGCGGCGACCTCGCCGCAACCGCGGCGGTCGACGCAGGTCTCGCGCTCCTTCGGCGAGCCGCTTCTCGAACTCGAAGAACTGGAGAAGCCGATCTCCACGTTCGCGTGCCGAATCGGCGCCAGACTGCGCGAACACGGACTCGTCGCGGGAGGTCTGTACGTCTATCTGGAGACAAGTCGTTTCTCGCAAACGGAACCGTTTCGTCATGCGAGTCGCGCGACGAACTTCGCGAGGCCGACGAATCTCACGCCGGAGATTTTATCGACCGCGCTCAAGCTGCTGCGTCAGGCGTACGCGCACGGATGCGAATACAAGCGCGCCGGCGTCGTCGCGCTTGAGCTCGTCGACGAAGCGACCGCCGGGCAGCGTCGTTATCTTTTCGAGCCCGAGCCGGAGCGAACGCCGGAGCGCCGCGAAAGGGATCGCGTCGTCTCCAACGTTCTCGACGCGCTCAACGCGCGGTTCGGCAAAAACGCGATCTTTTTCGCGTCCGAGGGCGTCGATCGTCCATGGCGACCGAACTCGTCCTTTATCTCGCCAAGCTACACCACCGACTGGAACGAGCTGCCAACCGCGTGGTGACAGTCGCCGAAGCGCGGAATCATCGGACCTCATGATATCCGGCGTCGAGCAGCGTTTTGGCGGTCGCGCTGTCGCGTGGCGCGCGCAGGAGCACGTCTTCGTGGAAGACGGCGCCGCCCCATTCCGTCACGCCGGGGGGCAGAAGCTGCAGATTGAGCTTGGAACTTTGTGAAAACGCGCCATCCTCCAGCGCCGTCAGGTTTGCGGGCAAGTGAACGCGCGTCAGACTGCGGCTGAAATAAAACGCGCCTTGAGCAACGCGCGTTACGGAATCCGGGATCGCGAGTTCCCGAAGATTAAAATTCAGGTTGAAAGCGTCGGGTCCAATTTCGACCACAGGAATTCCTTCGATGCGATCGGGAATGCGCATTTTCTGCGGGCCGAAGCCATAAAAGCCGGCCAGAACGCGACCATAGCCGCCCAGAATCACGACGCCGTCGTCGCGTTTTTCATACAGAACGTAACCGTCGACCGGTCCGCCAGCGCTGAATTCGTCGTATCGACACGCTCCGAACCGTTCGCTTTTTCGAAACGCCTCGCAGAAATTGAGCGATCCGCAATTGATAAAGGCGGCGCGCCCGATCGTTTCGACGCTCGCGGGAATCTCAATACGTTTGAGCGCCGTGCAGAAGGAAAAGCCCTGTTCGTCGATCCTCTTCAGAGTCGACGGAAGTTTGACGCTAGTCAGGTACTCGGAGCTTTTGAAGCAGAATTTTCCAATCGACGTCACGCCTTCGGGAATCGTAACCGACACGAGCGCGGGATTCAAAAAAAACGCCTCGTCTCCGAGCGCGACGACTTGAAAACCGTCGATCTTATCCGGAATATTGAGCGTCACGCCGTCCGTCGTGCATCCCCGAATCACAATCGAATCGTCGTCAACAGCCTCATACCAGATGAAACCGCGAGTCCCCGATTTACCGGTAAGCTCGTCGATCGTGACGACGCCGAACCCCGACGTTTCGCGGAACGTTTCCTTGACGTCGAGAGAGAGGCACACGGCGAACGCTTTATTGCCGATCTCTACGACGTCGCGAGGCAACGGCGCCGACTCAAGCAAACCGCATCCTTCAAAAGCGGCTTCGCCTATTCTGAC
>CACYBR010000304.1 GCA_902772705.1 uncultured Planctomycetota bacterium | reverse complement strand
TCGGTGGTAATAAACGGAGCGGAAGAGCTGAGACCGCGCGTTCAGGAAGTTCAGGAGCGATCCGACTCCCTTACGATGCAGCGTCAGACCGCGTTCCGTAAAGAACGAGTAATGGATCAGACGTTCGAGATCGAAGGGCTTGACGCTGAAGCCGGACGCGTACGCGTCGCGAAGAACGAAATCCATGTTGTCAATCGTATAGATTCCGGAGAAGAGAATTCGGAGCATACGCAACCAGACAGGTCGTTTAGCCTCTTCCTCTTCGGAGCGCGGGCGGACTATCAGAAACGCGACGTCCTCTGGCGAAATCGACTCGCCTTTCTCAAAAGGTCCCCGGGGAGAACGACGGATCCCGGAAATAATTTCGGCAAGACGAGTGCGAACAATCTCCGCGCCAAGCGTTTCATGGGTCAGACAATCCCCGGACGGCGTCTTGAAACGGCTGAGGTAGTTGTCGTCAAAGAAGTGGCCAAAAGGACCGTGGCCAACGTCATGGAGAAGTCCGGCGACACGCAGGAGCGCTTCGACGCATCGTCGCGAAGGAACAGGTCGTCGCGCTTCCTCGCACCCCCCCTCTTCTATCAGCGCGGGATTGACCTCGAAAACGCGATAGAAGCTCTCGTTCCACGCGTTCCAGACGAAGCTAGCCAGACGCATCGTTCCAAGCGCGTGTTGAAATCGGGAATGTTCCGCCGTCGGATAAACGTACCACGCCGTTTGAAGCTGGTGGATCTGCCGCAACCGCTGGAGCCATGGCGAATCGACCAGATCGCGTTCGTAAGCGGTCTCGCCGGGCGCCGGTTCACGCGGCGGCGACGCGACTGAAATATAACCGTGGATCGAATCCTGAACGAGCGTCTCCGAGCGAAACCGCTCCTGAATCAAGTCGTCTGCCCCCATGCTCTCCGCCTATCTTTAATGCAATTTTTCAAAACCTGCCAACGCTCTGTCGGACTTGTAAAAACTGCTAAAATACACAAAATATCTAATTTATTTCCAACAATTTCGCGAAAAATTATTGGAATTCTTGTCGCGAACCAATTAACACGGCTGGAAAAAAAACATAAAAACGGTTATAGTCTAAGGACCATGCGCGGAAACGACGTCGTCGGGACGCCCCGCCTCGAGGCGCGCTTTGCAACGCCTCGGAACATGGTTTAACGCATTAATATAACAATAACGATCACGACGAAGACATGCATATACGTCGCGCGTCCGTTCATCGATTCGGAAGCACGACCTCCGCGCACGTTGCGTTATCGTTGCGCCGCGCTGACTGTATTGTTCCAAAATGTAAGGAGTTTGCAAGTATGAATAAGCAGAAATTGAGAGTTTTTTTATCCATTGTCTGCTTCTTCCTTTCGAGTTCCGTCCTCCTCGCGCAACAATTCAAGCTCGACCAATGCTTCCCGGATTCGACTCAAATTTACATCTCGATCAATAATATTAAGGAACTTGGCGACCATTGGCGCGAAACCCAACTGTACGACACGCTCTCCTCGCCGCAGTTTCAGGAATTCCGAGATTCGCTCCTTCAGCAGATCGACGAGGCATGGCCAAACCGGCTTGGACTTAACGTCGACGACTTCACCGCGCTCCCTTCGGGCGAGTTGGCTGGCGGACTCATTGCGATCCCGGGTAAGCTCCCCGGGTTTGCCGTCGTCATGAACGTCGAAGGCAACGCCTCTGAAGTCAATGATTTTCTGGTTCGTCTCATTCGAGAAACGACGGAAAAGCAAAACGGCGAAGCAACCAAGGAACGCATCGTCGTCGGTCGTCAGTCCGTCGAAGCGACGGTTTTGAAGTTCCCCAACAAACAGACAGGCGCCGTTACGACCGTTTGGTACGTCGCTCTTCCGCAACTCCTTATCGCGACCGACCAGAAGTATCTCGCCGAGCTCCTGCTCCGACGTCTGGCCGGCGAAAAGCTCTCGGCGCTCTATTCGCGTCCGGAATATCAGGCGATTTTCCAACGTTGCGCTCAGGATTCCAAGAGTCGCGACGTCCCTCAGATCCGGTTTTTCGCCAACCCGATGCTCGCCGGCGAAGCGATCCGTTCCTTTGTTCCCGCCGATAAACTCAAGGGCGAATCCCCCTTCAAGACGCTTTCCAATCAGGGATTTGACGGCATTAAAGGCGTCGGCGGCGTTATTGACTTCAAGCCGTCAAACGAAAAGTACGAATGCGTCTGCCGAATTAAGGTCTACATTCCGGAACCTGCTACCAAGGCGTTGCGCATGCTCTCCTTCGCAAACGTCGATTCGCTTGAGCCGCCTCGGTGGATCAGTCAAAACGCAACGCGATATACGCTCGTCAATCTCAATGGCCTGACCACCTTCAACAATCTTGGACCGCTCTTCGACGAGTTTATCGGCACTCCCGGCGCATGGAACGACGTGCTGGACTCCCTTGAAAAAGATAAGCTCGGTCCACAGGTCAATCTCCGCACCGACCTCATCGCGAACTTCGGACGTCAGGTCTCCTCGACGAACGCTTTTAATCCCGAAAACACAGCCGACGGGGAAAAATTCATCCTCTCCTTCAATATTCTCGAAGGCAAGGAGCAACTCGTCGCCAGCGCGCTTGAGAGAATGTTCTCAAGCGATCCTGACTTCCAGAAGGTTGATCTGACCGGCTCGGTCTTCTGGCAGTACGTTCCCCAGAAGAAGAACGAGACGGCGACCGGCGTTCGTCCCGGCGGCGTCCGTCCGGGAGGCGTTCGTCCTGGCGGCGTTCGTCCTGGCGCTACCCGCCCCAGCGCGACTGCCGCGCCAGTCGCCGAGCCTGGCGTTGAGGCCGAACTCATCAAAGGCGTCGTTTTCGGCGTCGTCAACGGCGCTCTTTACGTCTCCAACGACCCGGTCTATCTTCAGAACAAAGTTTTGAATCTCCCGAACAACGCTCCGTCGATTCTCAACTCCCCTGAACATCAGCGCGCGATGCAGTTCCTCGCGCAGGAGCCGGCCGCGGCTAACGGCGTCTTCATCCGAAGCTATAGTCGTAACGTCGACGGTCTGCGCGAAAACTACGAGCTGTTCCGTCAGGGGAAGCTTCCGCAGGGACAGAC
>CACYBR010000303.1 GCA_902772705.1 uncultured Planctomycetota bacterium | reverse complement strand
CCGTAGACGATTTCGCCGTAGCCCCCGAAGCCGTTCCCGTTAATCGTCGAATACTGGACGGTTATCGTGCGGCGGCGACCGTCGGGCGTTTCCGGATTGTAATTCGGAGCCGGAAATTCGACCAGCGTCGTGATGTGGTCCTGCACCTCGCGGTCAAACGCGAAAAGATTACGGTTCGCCGAAACGTGAACGCGAAGCGGATGAACCTTGCCGTTGTCCGGAAGCTTCGACGCGTCCTCGCCGCGAAGGAGCGCCGCGCGACGATTCGACGCCGCAAGGAAAATCGACGCCGCGTCAAGCTGATGGCTGCCAAGCTCGACCATAAGACCGCCGCCCGTGCGTTTCCAGAGGCGCCAGCGAATGAGCTCTTCCGTACTCGGGCGAGTATACTGCATCTCGCCGCTACCGATTACGGCGTCCTGATAACCGTATTCCGCAGGAGACTTGAGCTGCTGACCGCCGTACTCCGCGTCCGGTTCGAGCATCATGGCGTCGGCGAGCTGCGCTTCTTTCTGCGCGACCTTGAGACGCCACGACTCTATGTCAAGTCCGCGAGCGTCCGCAAGCTCCTGCTTCCACTGCGCGAGTTCTTCCGCGAGCTTGCGCGACTGCTTGTCGCCCGGCTTGAAGTCGTAAGGCATCGGCATTTGCCAGCTGTCGGAGCCCGGTGAATTCCCGCGATGCCACTGCGCGCGAATGTAATGAACGTCGCCCAGAAGCCCGCGCTCAATCTGATCCGCCGCTTCTTCGTAAAGCGAATTATAGTGACGCTGGTGACCGATCGCCAGATGCTTGTGGAAGGACTTCGCGGCGCGCGCCATCTCCTTGCACTCGATAATCGAATGCCCCATAAGCTTTTCGCAAAGAACGTGGAGCCCCTTGTCCATCGCCTGAATCGCCGCTATCGCGTGAAGATGAAGCGGAAGGCCAATAATGACGGCCTTGATTCCCAACTTGCCGGCGTCGTTAAGAAGATCGCGGTAGTCGGAGTAGACCGCGACGTGCCGGCGCGCTTCGTCTTCCGTCTTCCAACCGTACTTCTCCATAAGGCCGCTGCGCGCCGCAAACGCGACGTCGCTGTAATGGTCGCCATGGAACGCTCGGTACTGGTTGTAAGGACGAATGTCCGCTATCGCGACGATCTGAACATAGTCCGGATTACAGGCGCCAAGGAGAACGCTTCCTTCGTCGCCCGTGCCAAGAATCGCGACGCGCAACGGCTCGGCATGCGCATTGTTATAACACCAATAGAACGTGCCAACGCTCGCTGCGGGTACTGCCGCCGCGAGGGCGCCCGCCTTGAGAAAATTACGCCGCGAGCAACCGCAGACGCCTGTCTTATTCTCTGTGTTTGAACTCATCGTTACTCTTTCCTGTTGTATTGGAACGCCGGACTTCGTCGTTAAGACGCGGAAGCGTCCGGGTTATTTTCTCTTAACGGCGCGCCGGCGACACGCGTCGGCACGCTGGAAGGGCGCGAGGCAGGGACAAGACGTCTCTTCTGACCACGACGCGTTGTCGCGTCGCCGTTTCATCCCTTCAAAATCGCGCGCAACCTCTCTATTCCTGGTTAGCTCCTGCCGTTTCGCGGAAATCAATCCTCGCAACCGCATTCAAGAGCGGACTGCCTGACCAGAACGACGGGGTCGCTCTCCCATCCGTAATACTTGTACAGGTACTTTCCGCAGAAGTTCCAGACGAACCAGTCCAGTCCGCCCCAGCGTCCCGCCGGAATCGAGGCGAGGAAGAGGCAAACGATGAGTTCGATCGCGTCTTTACTGAAGACCATGAAGTGTCCGATGGAGTCGGGGAAGTAAGGATAAACGGTCGGCCACGGGAACTGCGAGAGGACGACGTTGAGCAGGAAGCACACGCCGCCGAGCGCCGCCAGACGCGTGCAGAAACCGAGCATGAGACACAGACCAATCGAGAGGATGCCGAGCGTAACGGTCAGGTCAAGGAACCCAAGCGTCGACGGCTTGGCGAACTTCTCAAGCCACGGAAGACTCGAAACGAATTCCATGACGCAGTTGCGGTCGGAACCGTACGTGATCGCAGGAAGCTCGCCGAGCGCCTTCTGTTCCGGCGTCAGAACGTTCCACAGCGCGAGCTGGAGATTTTCGCCCATCTTAATCGGTTCGGCGATGAATTTCTCGCCTTCCTGACGATATTTGGTCTGCGCGTCCCAGTCGCGAATGCGCTGATATTCCGCGTCATTCTTCGTCGCGTCGATTCTCTTTTCGAAACGCGCCTTGCTCGCGGAGAATCCACGAATATCCTCGCGGTTTTCAAGAACGTACTCGCGGAGGGAAAGAACATACTGGTCGAGAACCGCCTTGGCTTCCACGCGCTGCTGCTCGTACACTTCGTTGGCAAGACCGTATTTCGCGCGGAATTCGTTGTAGTAAGCGAACCACTCCTTTTCGATCACCGGAAAGGTCCAGCCAATACGATCGGTCGACTTCACGCCAACGTTGCCGCTTTCGTCTCTCTGGCCGCGGTAAACCTCCGCCATTTGAAGTCGGTTTTCTCCGCCAAGGTCAGGAAGGAAAAAGTAGTAGAATTCCTTCACAGGACCTTTTGCCATGCCAAGGAAACCCTTGGAGGAAAATCCGTTGGAAGGATCCGTCTTCCAGATTCCTTCATACAGGAAGTGCCACCCCACTCCGATTCGCAACACGACGATCAGGGCGATCACTACGGCCGCGCAGCAGCCACACTTTTTTGTCTTACCCAAGAGACGCCTCCTCTCGACCGTTCCGAAAAACGCGACTCACGTTTCTGGGCTCGGTCTGCCTTATGTAGTTAGTTGCTTATATTTCAGGTAAGTTGTCGTCTCGCTCGGAAAACGCGTGTCCAAAACGTTCCCGCGCGGGATGAGGTCGCCGCTCGCTTGGCGACCTCGTACGATTCAAGGCGCCTCAGGAGCCTGAACGCCGTCATAAAACCTGGGCGTACGACAAACATTTTGCCGTTTGCCCAAGCGAATAATTTCGCCCATTTTAGCGCTATTGTGGCAAAAAGCAAAGTAGGAAAGGCGAATTTCCGCTAAAAATTCAACCCTGTCTATGTAGTTTAACACAAACTCGCGTTATAACCGTTGAAGTCGTCACATTCGGCACAACATAACTCCCTTTATCCTCTCCTTTGACCACGACGCAAGTGATCACATGTCCTTTTTAACGCCGTCTTCAAATGTTACGTCGACGCCGCTCAGAACGTCGGGGGACTTGAACTGGAGCGCCGAAAACATATAATCGAAAGCGTCCGCGAACGGGAAAAACAGCGGGCCGCCCCTTTGTCCGCCTCTTCGACTTTTGAACCGGCGCGCGCGGCGTCAATATCCGTTCATGATTCTAATTACACCCAGGATCGCCCATGTTACAAACCGACGAAATTCTTTCGACTGTCCGAATGTTGCACGCCGAACATCTGGACGTGCGCGCCGTTACGCTTGCGCTGAACCTCAACGACTGCGCGACCCCTAACGTCGATCAGATGTGCAAGAAGGTCTATCATAAGGTCGTGTCGCGCGCCAGAAATCTGGTCGACGTCTGCGACGAAGTCGGCGGCAAATATGGCGTTCCGATCATGAATAAACGCATCGCGATCTCGCCTGCCGCCGTCCTCCTCTCCGGACACAACACGTCCGCGGCGCTCGCGCTCGCACAGGCGCTCGACGAGGCTGGCAAACACTGCCGCGTCGACTTTGTCGGCGGCTTCTCCGCGCTCGTTCAGAAGGGCGTCGCCGACGGCGCTCGAGTCCTCATCGACTCGCTCCCGGAAGTCCTCAACCAGACGAGCTGCGTTTGCGCCTCGATCAACGCCGCGTCCCGAAAGGCCGGTATCAATATGGACGCCGTCAAACGCATGGGCGAAGTCGTTCGCGACATTGCCGACGCGGACGTCAAAAACACTGGTTTCGCCGCCGCGAAACTCGTCGTCTTCGCCAATATTCCAGAGGACAACCCGTTCATGGCGGGCGCCTACATGGGCGCGGGCGAACCTGAAGCGGCGATTAACATTGGCGTTTCCGGACCCGGCGTCGTCAGCAGCGCGCTACAGCGTCGCATCGCGCGCGCGAAGGAGACGGGCAAGAAACTGACTCTCTCGGATCTCTCCGAGGAAATCAAGATCGCGAGCTTCCGCGTCACGCGCATCGGCGAGCTCATCGGTCGGGAAGTCGCCGAGCGTCTCAACACGCAGTTCGGCGTCGTCGACCTGTCCCTCGCGCCGACGCCGGCGGTTGGCGACTCGATCGGCGAGATTCTCAAAGCGCTCGGACTCGCCCACGTCGGCGCCCCAGGCTCGACCGCCGCGATCGCAATGCTCAACGACGCCGTCAAGAAGGGAGGTCTGTTCGCCTCCGGCTCCGTCGGCGGACTGAGCGGCGCGTTCATACCCGTCTCGGAAGACTCGTGTCTGGCCGACGCGGCGGCTCAGGGACATCTGACCCTCGAAAAGCTCGAAGCAATGACCGCCGTTTGCTCCGTCGGGCTCGATATGATCCTCATTCCCGGCGACACCCCCGCAGCCACAATCTCAGGCATTATGGCCGACGAACTCGCTATCGGCGTTATTAACAACAAGACGACCGCGACGCGACTCGTCCCCTGCCCCGGTAAAAAAGCCGGCGAATTCGTTTCGTTCGGCGGTCTCTTCGGAGCTTCGCCCGTCATGCAGGTCCGAAACGTCGGCGTGAGCGACGACTTTGTCAATTTCGGAGGACGCATTCCCGCGCCGCTACAGTCGCTCGGAAACTGACGCTCGTATTCGAAGCGCCCCTGTGAAAACGCTCCTGTCGGTCCGTCGGTTTGGAAACAACGCGACGTTAAACGGGAGCGATTTTGTTATCGCCGTTATGGCGTCAACCCGCCGGAACCTTTGGAAACTCACGCGTTGAAAACAATCCCCGAGACGATCGTTCCTACGAAGACCGCTCGCGACTGGCGCTTCGATCTGATACGCGTCTTTGCGTGTTTCGGCGTCGTCGTCGCCCATACGACGGGCAGCTTTCAGTTCGCGCCAGAGCGTACTGTAATCGGCGTGCTCGGGGTCGTCGCGTACTGCCTCGGGCGCACGTCTCTGACGCTCTTCTTCCTGACCGCAGGCTATTTCGCGCTTACGCGGATCAAGACCGCGAACGACGTGCCCGACTTCTGGCGCAGGCGCCTCAAGCGCGTATGGCTCCCGACGCTCTTCTGGAGCGCGTGTTATCTCGGACTCTATCTGGCGGATCGCTTCGCGAGCGGTCGGAGCGTCAACGCGGCGCGCGTCCTTCACGACTGGCTATGGCTCGGGAAACCGGGCGCGGGCTATCACCTCTGGTTTCTATACGTGCTCTTCGCGCTGGAGCTCGTCGCTCCGTGGGTCATGCTTGCACAGAGGAAGAAACCCCGCGAGTACAACGCGGCGCTCTTCACGCTATGGCTCGCTTTCGGAACATACTCGATCGTGTCAATTGCGGTTTTCGGCGACGACGGACGCGGAAGCTTCTTTGGCGTTCTGGCGTTCGGTTACCTCCCTTGGTACTGCTGGGGCGCGCTCTCTGGCGCCAGAGCACGGCTCCTGCCGACGCTCGCGCGTCAGATTGGAAACGGGGCGCTCTTTGCAGCAGGCGTCGGACTCGGTTCGATGGTCGCGACGACGTACCTCGTCGGTCACATGTATGCGCGTTGTGATTTTCTGCCCCCGTGTCTGCTCCTGACGTTTGGGCTGTGGAGCTATGCGATCACGCGACGCGACGCCGCCCCGCCAAAGTTCGAACGCGCGCTGCAATATCTTGCGGAATTGAGCTTCGGCGTCTATATTCTGCATGTCGCCGTGCTGACGCTCGTTTCACGCGTTGCGCCCGCCTTGTCGAAAACGGTTCCCGGCGCGCTGGTCCTGAGCGTCGTT
>CACYBR010000302.1 GCA_902772705.1 uncultured Planctomycetota bacterium | reverse complement strand
GGATCGCTCCCCGCGCGCGCAAGCTCGAGTTCTTCGATCCGCGCTTCCAGCGCTTCGATCTTTTCCAGTAATGTTTTCGTCGTTTGGTCTTCCATAAATAGCTTTCTTATACGGCGCGATCATTCTTTGGCGGCGTCGACTGCGGACTCCGTGCGTTTCGCGGAGCGCCGGGCTTTGGCGTCTTTGATCGCCAGACGTTGCAACTGGAGCGCGTTCCACGTGTTATGCCATAAAACATAAAGCGTCGGACCCAGCGCCGCAAGCGGGTCCGCGTAAAGCACCGCAAAATAGATCATCGCGCCGGTGTTTTTCTGACCCAGCGATTGGCTCGCCTCCTCGCGCAGTCCCTTTTCGCCCACGAAGAATCCGAGCGTGAAGTTCGTCGCGCAAATCGCAAGCGAAACAACCAGCGTCTCGACGAGCACGAACGCCCTGACCCCGTTCTCGGGATCCTGAATGAACTGCGACGCGCGGCACGCCAGAACCGTCACCATGAGAACCCACGCGTAGAACGTGAAAACCTTGAAACGCTTCGTCCACGTCTGCGAATCCGGATAGAGACGGCGCAGCAGTCGCGCGGCGACGATCGGCGCGACGATCGTGCTCGCAACCGTCCCCAACACGTGCAGAAACGCGTCCAGAAACAATCCGCCCTGCGACGTCATTCCCGTCGCCCACGGAATCAGCAGCGGAAGCGCGATCGCGACCGCAAACGTCGTCAGCAGCAGGCTCGTTACGACATATTCGACTTCGCGACGCAGAAACGACGCGATCGCCGGCGCCGCCGACGCCGTCGGCGCCATCCCCGTAAAGAACGCCGCCGACGCCATCGACGCGTTTCCCGTAAGCTTAAAGATCGCGCACGCGACAACCCCGACGAGAATATTCAACGCGAGAATAACGAGATGACTTGGTCGCAGTTTAATCTTGTGGACGTCGAGTCCCAAAAACGTCATGAAAAGCATGAACCGTACGAACCACGGAATCGTACATGAAAAAACCGCGCCCTGGGGCGCCAACCACCCGACGACAAACGCGCCCATCAACGCGAGAGGACGAACCATCGCTCCCATTGACCTGTCTCCTGTGCCTGACTCAACCGACGTCTTCGTTCACAATAGGATATACCGGTTTAACACAAACGCGCCAAAAGAAAAGCGCCCCTGACGTCTTCGTCTTATACGTAAGGGACGCAATCGAGCCGCAAAAGCGCTTGCGCGGCTCAGACGCTTAAAGCGCGTCGATCGGGTCGACGTCGACAATCCACTGAACCGCCGCCGGACATTTGATCCGCGCGTTGACGAGCCGCTCGGCGGCTTCGCGCAGGAGCGGACCGGGCGAACCGAAGAGCTGGAGGTGGAACCTGAAATTGCCGCGCAGCTTCGCGAACGGCGCGGGCGCGGGTCCGACGACGCGCGCGACAAGGGGCGGTCGCGGTCGACGCGTCTGTCGCAACGAGACGAAGTTGCGACCCTGTTCGTCGCGTTCGGCGCCGCCGTCGTCCTTCGGCGCCGGAGGATGGTTCAGGTCGTAGCCATGCTCAAGATTGATCGCGCGAATCGCGTCGCGCAGCGCGAGCGCGAGCGTTTTGGAGAACTCAAACGTTTCCTGCTCGTCCGGACCGCGCACAACGAAGCGAATCGCGGAAGTAAACGGAGGATAATGCGCCGCGCGCCGCGCCGCCAGCTCAGTTTCCGCAAAGCCGACATAATCGCCCTTCATCGCCGCGACGACGACAGGATTGTCAGGACTGTACGTCTGGACGACGACCTTTCCTTCCTTATCGCCGCGTCCGGCGCGGCCCGACGCCTGAAGGATCAGATTGAACGTGCGTTCGGCGGCGCGAAAATCCGGGAGCTGCAACGCCGCGTCCGCGTTGACGATTCCCACAAGAACAACGTTCGGGAAATCAAGCCCCTTTGCGATCATCTGCGTGCCGAGCAGGACGCGATACTCGCCGCGACGAAACGCCTCGAGACCGCGTTCGTGCGCGTCTTTCGCCTGCGTCGTGTCGGAGTCCATCCTCAAGATCGGCGCGTTCGGAAAGCGCGCCGCAAATTCCTGCTCCAGCTTCTGCGTGCCGACTCCGCTGTACTTGATTCCCGCGTATCCGCAATGAGGACAGATCTTTGGCGCGGGAATCTGGTAGTCGCAATAATGACAGATCGCAATCTGCTGCGTAATATGATGCGTGAGCGCGACGTCGCAGTCGGGACATCGCAGGACCTCGCCGCACGACGGACACTGAATATGCGTGGAATATCCGCGACGATTGAGCAGCAGCACGATTTGATTTGTCGGGTCCTCGTCGAGCGCGAGCTCAATATCGCGACACAGACGCTGACAGAGCGCGCCGCGTGAGAATCCGTCGCCGACGCGGTCGCGCATATCGACGACGTAAACGGGAGGCTGCGGAAGATCGCGGACTCGTTTCGGAAGGGTCAAAAGCTTGTACGTTCCCAGCTGAACGTTGCGCCACGTCTCAAGCGACGGCGTCGCCGACCCCAGCACGAGGATCGCGTTCTCCTGCTGAGCGCGCATTCTCGCCACGACCCGCGCATGATACCGCGGAACGACGTCCTGCTTGAACGACGTCTCATGCTCCTCGTCGATCACGACGAGACCCAGCCGCGGACACGGCGCAAATATCGCGCTCCGCGCGCCGACGACGACCTGCGCTTTGCCCGACTCGATCTTTTCCCATTCGACGCGGCGTTCGAGATCCGTCAGCCGACTGTGCAGCACGGCGACGTCGCCCAACCGCGCGCGGAAACGCTGAACCGTCTGCGGCGTGAGACTGATCTCCGGAACGAGGACGATCGCCTGCTTGCCATACGACACGACCTCCTCGATCGCGTCGATGTAGACCTCCGTCTTGCCGCTGCCCGTCACGCCGTGGAGAACGAACGTGTCGCTCCGCCCCTCTCGCAGCGCGTCGAGAATCGCGTCGAGCGCTCTCTGCTGGTCCGCGTTGAGCCGATGCGGCGCCGTCGGCTGCGCGTCTTTTGTCGCGGACGCCAGCTCGTCGTAGAATCGGCTCGTGCGCTTGACGCGCTTCGTCTGGATAAAGCCCATGTTGCGCAGCGCCGTAATCGGCGCGGACGAGCATTTCGCCATCCGCGCCAGTTCGCCCATGGTCGGCGGCTCTTCCGCCTTGCGAAGTTCGGAAAGCACGTAAAGCTGCTTCGGCGTGAGCGCGCCGCGCTTACCGTCGCCGCCTTGGAGCCGTTCGAGTCGCGACGCCGCGTCGGGCGCGAGAACGCATACTGACGTCGTGCGCGAGCCGATCGCGTCGCGCACGCCCGCGGGAAGAATTCCGTCGAGCGTCGCGCCCAGCGGCGCGAGACAGCGATGAGAAAGCGCGATCCCGAGCTTGAGAATCTTCGGGGAAAGGAGCGGTTTGGGATCGACGACGTTCTGAACCTCTTTGAGCCGGAACGTCTTGCCGCGGTCGGAGCCGACGCTCGCGGGCGTCTCG
>CACYBR010000301.1 GCA_902772705.1 uncultured Planctomycetota bacterium | reverse complement strand
GAAGGAAAACGTCATCGTAGGTCGTCTTATTCCTGCAGGCACGGGCTTTAACATGTACCAGAAGGCGGAATGTCGTTACGCGAACGCTGAGATCGAATACGCGGCGCAGGCGCCGCTTGCGCCGAACATCTCCGCCTCGATGACGCTTCTGAACGACGTTTCGGCGCCGGAAGTCGCCAAGGGCTTCGACTCTGTCGGCGACGAAGCGGCCGCCGATTTTATGGTCGACGATGGAGAAGACGTGGTCTTTGATCAGGACGAGCTGATCATCGACGACGGCGACGCGCCGGAATCTGACGAAACTTGAGCGTCGCGAGCCGCCGACGAAATTTAACGCGAACCCCCTGAATCCGGTCGACGCCGGGCTCAGGGGGCTTTTTTTATGCGCCCGCGTCGTTTACAATAACGCGCGCCCCGGCGGTTCCGGGACGCGACGCCTCGAACTTCGGAGCGAAATTTGAAATGACCGAAACCTTTCGCATAACGCTGATTTGTCGCGACCGCGCATTGGAACGTCGCGCGCTCGCAGGAGCGCTTCTTTCAGACGTTCTTCGCGCGGAGGGGTTCGCGCCGTCCTTCGATTGCGGCGGTCGCGGTCGCTGCGGGAGATGCGCGGTTCCGGTTCGGCTCCCCGGTCAGACGCGATTTGAGTCCCGGCGGACATGCCAGACGCGGATCGATCGCGACGGGTTTGCCGTCGACGTTTCAGCGTTGCGCCGCCAGACTCGAAGTCGCGGCGAGGATCAGTTCGCCGCGCCGGCGGAACGCGGCATGGTCGACGAGCGCTTTCCCGCGACGAGCGAAGAACGCCGCGGTTCGCTGGGACTGGCGATCGATCTTGGGACGACGACGCTCGCGAGCGCGCTCGTTTCCCTCGCGTCCGGTCGCGTTCTGGCGACGACGACGCGCCGCAACCCTCAGGCGTCCTTTGGCCGCGACGTCGTTTCGAGGATCGCGGCGGCGAGCGGCTCGGGCGCCGCGACGATGCGGCGACTCGTCTGCGAAGAGCTCGGACGCATGGCGACGACGCTTGTCGACGCGATCGGGGCGTCGACGAGGCAGATCGAAGACGTCGTGGTCGCGGGCAATACGACGATGGAGTTTCTGCTGACCGGTCGGGACCCTGCGCCGCTGGGCTCCGCGCCCTTTGACGTTGGCGATCACGTCTTTGAGGAGCGTCGCGCCGCCGCTTTTCCTTTTGGCGTCGAATTGGCGCCGTCGGCGCGCGCGCGCGTTTTTCCTGTCTTTTCCGCGTTTGTCGGCGGCGACGTTCTCGCGGGCTTCGAGTATCTTCGGCGCTTTGGGTTCGAGGAGGGAACGCGTCTCTTTCTTGACGTCGGCACGAACGGGGAGGCGATTCTTGCCGTGAACGGACGATATTTCGCGACGTCGACGGCGGCGGGTCCGGCGTTTGAAGGCGCCGAGATATCTCAGGGCGCGCTTGCGGTTCCCGGCGCAATCGCGGCGATCGACTATAACGCCGAGCGCCAGATTTGGCGCCCGCGCACGATCGCGTCGACGGCGGCGACGTGCGTATGCGGCTCGGGGCTCGTTGACGCGCTGGCAGGCGCGCTCGAGTTCGGGCTCGTCGCGCCCTCGGGCCGAGTGGCGTCGCACGACGATCCGTCGGTCGCAGCGGAGTTTCGCGCGCGCCTTCGCGGCGTCGGACGTCAACGCGCGTTTCTGATCTCTGAGCCGTCGGAGCTTGCGTCGACGGGCGGCGTGTGGCTGACCCAGAACGACGTACGACAGGCGCAGCTTGCGATCTGCGCCATGAAGACGGGACTGCGTCTCACGCTTATGGCGGCGGGGATCGAGGAACGGGCGCTCGACGCGCTCATGCTCGCGGGCGCGTTCGGCGCGTCGCTGAACGTGGAGTCGTCGCGTCGCGTCGGTATGTTTCCGGCGAGCGTTCCTGTCGAGAACGTCAGCTTCTGGGGCAATACGTCGCTTTTGGGCGCGATCGACGCGGTCGCAGGGCGACTCGATTGGTCGCGCGCTGCGGAGGACGTCGGTCGCGTCGAGCATGTCGATCTCGCGACGCGGCCGGAATTTACCGACGTTTTCGCGGACTGCGGACGGTTTCCAGAGCGCCGGCGCAACGAACAATAAGCTCGTTGATAAAATTTTTCCTTTTTTTTATTTTTTTCTCAAAATAAAACGATGGTTCAGATGTTTTATATCTTGATATACTAAGAAGTTAGATATAAAAGCGCCTTTTCTGACGATTGTTGTCTGGGGACTTGACCATAGGAAAACCTTGTGTTAGTATCGCAGAAAGGACCGTGAGTTCGGTATTAGGTCCTTACTGCGAATCGTCAGGGACGGTCTCTGGCGTTGGTTCAACTTTTGCCCGGTCGGCGAGGGAACGCATTGACTTTACGCAAAAGGAACGCGGTAGTTTTAATCCAGTGTTTTTCCCGGGGCGGCGCTGTGCCGTCATGGAAAGGCGATTCCAAATATTGGTGTTGCCGAGGGAAAGACGCATAACGATGAAAGGAGGTTTAAGGATGACTAGAATCTGTCTAATCGATGAAGCAGATCGCTTTGATTTGAAAGCGACGACAGGCGTTTTGAAGCCTTTGTGCGTTGAGTCGGCGACGGAAATCGCTTCGACGGCACGAGCGCTCTTCTGGTCTATCTACAGGGAACGCATGCGTAAAGAGCTGGAAAGAAAGAACATTGTCGTCAGTCTTTTCGATTCTTGTACGCAGGCTTGCGGCGATCGTTTTCACAATGGTCGCTCGCGAAACAAAGAAAGGATTGTTTGTGTTCAGAAAAAAGAATCGG
>CACYBR010000300.1 GCA_902772705.1 uncultured Planctomycetota bacterium | reverse complement strand
GGCGTGCTTCTTTATTTTCTTCCTCACGCGAGATCAGGGGGATCGGAACTACGGAGGAATGTCGTGCTGTCCTCGCTGGTTTTTCCCACTGGCGCCGCTCTTTCTGATATGTCTGCTACCCGCGCTCGAATGGATCGGACGCAAGAAGAGCCGACGCTTCGTCGCGTACGCTCTTCTCTTTTTCTCGGTCGCTTCCGCGTTCTATCCGACGTGGAACCCATGGATCTCGCCATGGCTTTATCAAATTGCGCTCGACGGAGGTCTCATTGAACCGTACTGATCCCGAACAGTCGCAGCGCGTTCCTTGACGCGTCGCCTAAACAGATTAGACTGAAGGGGGCGCGTCTCCGGGACGCATTTTTAACCAACGCTTCGAACATGCGCTGGAGTGTCGTTATGGCGAAATCGAACACGAAAAAAGAAAAGAACAACGATGGGATCGAACGCGTCGTAAGCGAGAATCGAGACGCGCGGCGACGCTTTGAGATCGTCAAAGAGTTGGAATGTGGAATCGAACTGGTCGGAAGCGAGGTTAAGAGTCTGCGGTGCGGAACGGTTTCCCTCAAGGAGGCGTACGCGAAGGTGCGCAAGGACGAGGTTTTTCTCATTAATTGCGAAGTCCCGATCTATATCGAAGCGAATCGGTTTAATCATAAGACGAAACGCGACCGAAAGTTGCTGATGCATCGTCGCGAGATCAACAAGTTTGCGAAGAAAGCGACGGAGCAGGGAATGACGCTCGTTCCGTTGCGCCTTTATTTTCGTAACGGTCGCGCGAAATTGCTGCTGGGACTTGGGCGCGGACTCAAGTTGCACGATAAACGTCAACAGCTCAAAGAGCGCGATATGAAGCTTGACGCGCGGCGAGCTTTTTTGTCGCGCCGAAAGTAGTCGCGACTCATGAGCGAGCGTCGCGAAATCGACGACTGGCGCGCCGCGTCTCTTCGCGAGGCGCGTAAGCGCGCTGAAGCGTTTTCTTACCTTCACGCGCGCCGCGCGCTTCTTTCGTGGTTTGACGCGCACGGACGGCGTTTCCCATGGCGAGACGAACCTACCCCATATCGCGTCTGGATCAGCGAAATCATGCTCCAGCAGACGACGACTCAAACGGCGTTGGGCTATTTCGAACGCTTTCTCTCGCGGTTTCCAACGCCTGAAGAACTTGCCAACGCAACGGAGGAGGAGGTTTTGTCGCTTTGGGAAGGGCTTGGTTATTATCGCCGCGCTCGGGCGCTGCGCAACGCCGCAATCGTTATGAAAGAACGATTTAATTCAAGAGCGCCAGAGACTTACGAAGACGTCTTGGCGCTACCTGGCGTTGGGCGGTACTGCGCGGGCGCGATCATGTCTTTCGGATTCGACAGGCGTTATCCTATTCTTGAGGCGAATACGAGACGCCTTCATGCGCGAACGCTTGCGCTCGACGTCGATCCGACGCAATCTGAGGCGGAGGAACTCCTTTGGCAAGTCGCCGAAAAATGGCTGCCGCGTGAAAGCTCCAAACGCCCGGCGAACCTCTACCGCAAGCTGAATGGCGCGTTGACGGATCTCGGACGTTTGGTTTGCCAGCCCGGCGTTCCGAAGTGCGACGAGTGTCCGATCTCTCGTTATTGTCATGCGCGTATGTTAGGCGTTCAGGAATCAATACCGGTTCTTAAAAAGAAGGATAAGCCGCTTCCAAGGACAGACGTCTCGTTTTGGATCTCACGACGCGACCTTCCAACCTCGAACGTTTTGGCGGCTCCTGACCGTCCCGAATTGCCGACCGACGTCCTTCTGATGCGTCAACCTCCGTGGGCGCTATGGGCTGGACTCTGGGATTTTCCAAGACTCGAGGTCGTCGACCCCGCGTTTCAAAAGGGACAGGCCTGGCGTCGCGATCCGGAGTTAGCCGACCGACTCGCGCTCTTTCTCGAGACGGAAGTCGGGGCGCCTGCCAAGCGGTATTGGCCTGGTCCGGCTCTTAAAGTCTTTCGCCATTCTGTTACGCGTTATCGGATAACGCTCTCGTTATGTCGATTACAAGACGCGGCGCCCACGAACGGTTCCGTCATGCCGCCGACGCTCTTTGACGAACTCGAGCCCGAACCGCGCGTGACGCCGTCGGTTCCCGAAAGACTGGCGCCTTCCGCCGCGACGCTCAGACTTGAAGGGAAACCTCTTTCTCTGGAATGGCGATGGGTTCCAATCGCGGATCTCAAGAACTATCCCCTGAGTTCGCCCGGTCGTAAGATTGCGACGTTTATTGAAGAAAGACTACGGAAAGAAGAATAATGGTTTGTCCTGAAACGTTCTGAAAAGATTTTACTCGCAAGGAAAGAAACGTTAGATATTTAACTCTTGAAGAGACCTGACGTTTGTTCTTGTCAGATAATCATATGAGCGTTGTGCAGACGTTCCGCGTTTAGACGTTTTTTTTGAGTCAGGCAAGAGGTCGACGGCTTTTTTATTTTTTTTAATCTTGCCTTTATTGGATTTCCGTCTCGTCTCCGGTATAATGTCCGCTGATGATTTCAGCGTCGTCTTTCAACCGACCGTCGGTCTGTTGTTGCGGCGCGTCTCCCCCTATATTGAAAGGTTAAATATGAGACTGTCTCTGGTTTCACTTGTCGTCGCGTTTCTTTTCAGCGGCGTCATGGCGTACGCTCAGGCGCCGGCCAACGCCCCTAACGGCGATCGTCCCAATCAGATGCGTCGCGGTCCTCGCGGCGGTTTCATTCCGGGACTGCGTTTTGACGGTCAGCGACCTCTTTTCGGCGAGAACCTTGAAGAAGCCGATTTTCCGGAAGGCGTTTGGTATTTCAACGACGACAAAGAGCTTTGCGCTAATAAGGACGCCGTTATCTGGACCAAGCAGAAGTATTCCGCGTTCGTTTGCTCCTTTGAGTTCAATCTTTCTGAACACACGAACGGAGGTTTCCTGATTCAGTGTTCCGACAAGGACAACTGGATTCCCAACACGATCGAGATCCAGCTGCTCGACGACTTTGGGCAGGAACCGAATTATCACACCTGCGGCGCGATTTACGGTTTTCAGGCCCCGTCCAAGAACGTCACCAAGAAGCCCGGAGAATGGAACCGCATGGTTGTGATCGTTAACGATCGCGATATTACGGTCTTCCTGAATAACGAGCTCATTAATCACATCAATACGGCCGAATGGACCGATCCCGCCAAGAGCCCGAACGGAACCGATATTGAAGAGAAATTCCATGGTCGCACGCTGGCGTCCTTCGAGCCGTACGGCTTCATCGGTTTCCAGGGACTCCATGGCAACGCTCCGATGAAGATCCGCAACGCTACGATCAACGCGATCTCCAATCCTGACACGTCTCAGGAAGGCTGGGTCTCCCTCTTTGGCGACAAGCTTGAAAACGCGGAATACGATCCGGAAGTCTGGTCCATCGACGACGAAGGCGTCCTTCATGCGACGAAAGACGACGTGATCTGGGCGAAGGACAAGTATGAAAACTACTCGCTTGACTTCGAATTCAAGACCACTGAAAAGGCCAACAGCGGCGTTGTGATTCAGTGTACCGATAAACAGAACTGGATTCCGAACTCATTTGAGGTTCAGATCTTTGATTCTTTCGGACGCGACGTCGACATGAGCGACTGCGGCGCGATCTATGGGCGTGTTGCTCCTCAGTTTAACGTTGTCAAGGCGCCGGGCGAATGGAACCGCATGACCATCAACGTTTTCCGCGGTAACGTTACGGTTATTCTGAACGACCAGCTCATTACGGTCTGGGACAAGAGCAAGTGGACCAAAGCGGATGAAAATCCCGACGGTTCCAAGCCCTTCGAGTGGCTGATTAACAAGGCGCCGGCTGAAACGGATAACGCTGGTTTCGTCGGTTTCCAAGGGCTCCACGATAAGAATCCTGTCGTTTATCGCAACATCAAGATTCGCAAATTCGAATTTCCGGCCCGTCCGCGTCAACGGTGATTCCATGAATTCTGCGCGTTCTTTAACCTTATGAACGCGTAGAATTTACGGCGTTTTTGATATGAAGCGGGAAAATACGCAAAGAGTAGCGAAAATAACAGACTGCTCGTTTTTTTCCCGCATTTTTTACTGTTTTTGATTTGTCTGGTATTGCGTAAAGTCTAATTTTGCATACCATATTAGATGTTATG
>CACYBR010000299.1 GCA_902772705.1 uncultured Planctomycetota bacterium | reverse complement strand
GCTCTGATAGCGTCGATATGCGGCGCGGGCTCGCAGCGCGTCTTCATGCCGCATAAGATACTCCAGCGTTAAAGGATAGCGCGCGCGCATCGTCTCGACGTCATAGCCGCGGCGACGCTCGGGATCCTGCGGGATCAACATGAACGTCTCCGGCGCGTTGATCCGAAACTCGCCGACGTCGCGCCAACGCAGGAGCGGGAAGAGCAGCGCCGTCTCCAGTCGCGATTCGAACGTTGCGACCTTGCGCCGCCCGGAATCGCCAAGATTGCGGATCGTCGTCGTTTCGGAATCGAGAGAAGCGTTCCCCTCAAACCAAAAGACGCCGCTTGCGCCCGCCGCGTTTGCCCCCAGCTTCGCGGAATATCGCGGCGCGCGCCGCTCTCGACGCGTCTCCTCGAACATGCGCGCGACAAGCTCGTCGACGCGGCTTCGAACCGCCTCGCAGGGCCGCTTCAACGACCGCTCGGCTACCGAAACGCGCAGCGTCAGCGGCGCGCCAGGCTCGGCGACGTCCTGCGGCGCGGCCGTCCCCTCCGTAAAGGTCGCGTCGAGCGCGACGCACGCGGCGACAAGCTCCGGATCGAACCGCGAGTCTGCCCGAACCGCCCCTGGTCGCCAGCGCCGCGCCCTGATCGGATAACGCGTCGACGACCCAACACGACCCGTCAACGCCGCCGCCTTGCTCCCGACGTACGGAAAAAGAGAGAGCCCGCTGAAATCGTCAATCTCAAGCGCCGCGAATTCCCACGCTTTGCCCGCGCCGAATCTACGAAATCCCTCCCCCGAAGACGACGTCTGGAACAGACTGCGCGGCAGTACGAACGAGAAGACGCCCCCCTTGCGTAACCGTCTGGCGGCGCAGACGTTGACGATTAGCCCGGCGAGCTCCTTCTTCCCGCCGCCGTAGCGCGCCTGACGCCCTGAAAGCGTGAAAAGCCCGTACTCGCGCCAGTATGGCGCCGTCTCCCTCCGGTATTCTTCGGAAAGACGATCCCACACAAGCCACGGAGGATTGCCCAGCGCGAGGTCGAACGTTTGCGGGATCGGAGTCGTCGCGTCGCGTGAGGCGAACGGGGAGCGCAACGTGACGGCGTCGAGGACGTCCGCCGGCAGGATCGGCGCGTCTGACGCGCGCGCGCGACGCTCCTGGAGCAACCGTTCGAGCGCGGCGCGACGCTCTTTCGGAGCCGCGTCGATTTCGCGAGCAAGCGCCGCGTAGAGAAGATTGGCGCGCGTCGCCACAGCGGCGAGAGGGCTCAGATCAAATCCCTGAACCGTCTCGAGCGCGCGAGCCGGCGAGACGCCCGGCAGTCGCGTCGTATGCCGAACGACCGTCGTGAGAAAGACGCCGGCGCCGCACGTCGGATCAACGACGGTCGGCAGCGCGTCGTCTTTGCCGTTGTTTTCGCGCCAGCCCCTCAGCGCGCGACCATAGAGCAGCGCGGCGACGTCGGGCGGCGTGTAGAACTCGCCCAGAGCGCGGCGGATCGGACCTGAGAAGAAAAGCGCATAGAGCTCCCCGAAAGGATCGCGGACCTTTGCGAGTTCGTGAAGACGAAGCGATTCGAGGTCGTCGGCGGCGCGAGTCAGCGCGCGACGCGCGGGCGCGCCCCAATCGAACGGACGCGGCGCGAAGAGACGTTGGAGCGTGTCGTCGTCGAGTGAGAAATCGGTCTGTACGACGCGTAGAATCGTTTGCGCGACGAGCGTCTGCAGGAGAAAGAAGAAGACGTCGATATGGACGTCGTCGTCGAAATTTTCGAACGAGTCGGCGGGCTTGCTGTCGAGCGCGGCGCGCCATGTTTCAAGCGCGGCGACGACCGCCGGCGTCATGACGGGAGTCGACGCGGAACGCCATATTGCGCGCCATTGGTAGAACGCGCGGCGGAGCGCGGGATCGTTTTGAGCCCAAATTTGTCCCAGCAACGCGAAGGCTTCGCGCGCGGCGTCGGAGCGAGCGCCAAAGCGAGCGCGAAGCGCGTTGGCGAATTGTCTTGTCGTGGATTCAGGGTGAGGGGCTCGGTTGGTCAAAGTCGCGCCGGCATGAATATGGGAGTAAAAACGAGCGCTGAAAAAACTTCGTCCGGCGAGGAGGAAGTCGTTCTCAGACGTGGTGGATAACGGTCTTAACGACGCCCCAGACGACAAGCTCCGTGTCGCCCTCGATCACAATAGGACGGAACTTTTTGTTCTCCGGACGCAGCTCGACGCGGTTGCGCGTCTTGAAGAGCCGCTTGACGGTGAACTCGCCGTTGACCGCCGCAACGACGACGTCGCCGTTATGCGCGTCCAGACTGCGGTCGACGATGAGCACGTCGTCCGGGAAGATTCCCGCGTCGCGCATCGATTCGCCCGTAACGCGAATGAAAAACGTCGACTGCGGGTTCGGTATGAGCTTCGCGCCCAGATCATACGGTTCAAATGGGACCTCGTCCTCAGCAGGCGACGGGAAGCCCGCCTGAATCTGATCGGAATACAGGCGAAAGACATAGCCTCGGCGTTCGATAAAGGAGTCGATCTGATCGACGAGCGAGATCGGAAAGCGGACCGCTTTGGTCGGTTCGCCGTATTTGCCGGAGCCAAGAGGCCGGCCGACGGCGCGTTTGGGGGCGGACGCTTTCGCCGGGGACGCCGTGCGCTTCCTGTCGGCGGTCGCCGCCTTTCTGGCGGTTTGCGACCTTACGTTTTTTGAGTCGGCGCGGGACGGCGAGGAGTTTGTTGAGCGATCTGCCATGGAACGATTTCCCTTTCAAAAAAAACGGCGCAGGGCATGACGACGAGAGCAAACGATAAGACGCGAGACCGCACGGAAGCGAGGCCAACGACGCCGGAGGACGGTCCGCAGGTTCGCTTTCGTGCGTCGCGCGTTTTAGCGCCGAACCGCGACCAACCCTAATTTTACAGCGCCGCCTTTCAGGTTGCAAAAAGAGAATCACATTTTTGAATAAAAAATATCATTTTTTTTAAAAAACGTTCTGTTCAGAGCGATTCTCGCGCAAAGAAGCGTCTCTGTGAACCGCCAAAGAAAAAAGCGTCGTCCTGACGATGAAGACGACGCTCAAAACGACGATTGATTCTGACTTTTACGGTTACTTCCAGTTGTCGCCGCGCATGGCGCCGACCTGCTGAACTTTTTCCTTCGCAAAAAGCGCGTAAAATTCGACGACGAGCGATATAAGCGCCAGGAGGCCGAAGCCCGAGAGGAGCAAAAGCCGCTTCGTCTTGAGCGCCTCGTAGTTGTCGTAGAAGTTGTCGCTCATATCGAGCTGCTTCACGTACGGGAAATACTGCATGCAGACGAAGTCGTTCATGCGGTCGATGAGGTCGTCGTTGATCAGATAAACCGTCTTGTTGGGATCGCTGTAATCGGTGAAGAAGTAGAAGTTGTAGTCCTCCATCGTGATCGGCGTCGTGTCGCGTCTGATCCTGCGACCGTCGCCAAGATTGTAGTCGATCTGCTTGTAGAAGACTCTGATTGGCTGCGGTTTGGGAATCTGAAGGCACGCGAATAACGAGCTGAAAACGAACATGACGGAAGCGACGATGAAGAGTCCGCGCCGTCGTGGCGAAAGTCTCCTTTTCTTTTCCGGCTTTTTGCCCTGGCTTTCGGACGAACTCACGACGTCGGCGTCGGCGCGCGTCTCGGCGACGGAAGACGGTTCCGGCGTCTCTTCCTTCGCTTTTGGGCCTCCCTGAACGACCGGCGACGGCTCAGAAGGGGGCGCCTGAACGTCGCCTTCGTCGATTTCCCACGGCTCAAGACGCCTGATCTTGAGCATCGAAGGAATCTTCACTTTAGTTCCACATTCGCAGAAGATCACGCCGCCCGCCTGACCCGTTTCAACGGGATGGACGCGGCCGCAGTTATCGCAGGGTAATCGGTAACGTAAACTCATAATTTCCTCAGGGACTTCGATCTTGCGAGGATTGCGCCAATAATGAACGGGGCGCCAAAACAAAACGTATCAAACCGTCGGGGAGCGGGGCTTCGATTCATGGCGGCATGAAGGGACAGTCCCGGAACGCGCTTCGCCCCGGATTGACGTCGCGCGGCGTTAGTTCGTCCGTCAGAAACGTCCGGCTCCCCGGTCGCTTAACCATTATAGCGCCGGCAGGTCGTCAGTAAAGAGAACGGCGGAAACGACGCGCCTTGACTGTCGGACGCCGACGATTATAACAGACGTTTTCAGACGACGCGCGTCTTCCTCTCCCATAACAGCGTTTGTTCGGGAAGCCAAGGAGGACAAGAGCGGCTCGATTCCGTTTACCTTTTTGGGCAAGGCGTCGTACGTGAAGCATTCGGGCAATAAGCCCATGAGCATAACGTGGAGGCTGGAACGTCCTATTCCGGCGAGATTTCTCGAAGTGACCGATAAGCTCGGCGTAAGTTGAACAGTCTCCAGAAATCGGCGTTGATTTTCTTTTTTGAACGGGACGTAACGAGCGGCGAAGGGGGACGCTAATGGCGTCGTCCAGGATGTTCGGCGATTCGTTTTTGGGGCGATCGTCGTTCTGAGTCAGGATATTCTGAAATTTTTTTATTTTTTTTAAGATGGATCGTTGACAAGCTCGGAATGAATGGTAACATAATGGCGACATGAGTTTGATATTCTTGTTAGAGTTTGAAAACAACGCCTCAAACATGAAGGCGTTCGCGCGCGTTATAGCGTTTTAGGGGTTCTTTTAGTTTTGTTCGGGCGTGTTAGCGTGGGCTTTCGTGTTCGACCCTGTTAACGCGAGGGTTGCCGTCGGAGCTGTTCCGGCGGCGTTTTTCCAGAAAACTGGTTGTCGTTGCTCGTGTAACGACGTGTTCTTTTGAAACGCCGAGGCTCCGCGTGGCGTCTTGCGCGCGTCGTGCGTCTCCTCGCAACGTCGACGGCGGTCGAACGTCGTTGCGGTTGTTATTGCGTTCGAAACGATTCGCTTCGGGTCGTTTCGAGCTTAGTGGGTTCCCTGAGTATACGATGGATCCGGGGAAATTTTTTCGGAAAATTTGCTTTTTTTTTGTTGGCGTTTCGAACAACGGGCCTATAACGTTATTTGGCGTTGTTGCGGTCTGTTCCCGGACGCCGGATTCGGGTCCGCTTAAGCGTTCCTTGTTAATGTTTTTCAGCGGTCATTTTCTCAGGATTTTCGCGAGATATGCTTAATATTTTGTCGCTTCGCCTCTATGCGTCCCTGGGCTCTCTCCTTAACGGCTTAGCCAAGTGACCTTATTTTCTTTCGACCTGTTTGCTTAGCGCAGGATTTTCCGACGTCGTGAACGAAACGACGCCGTGCTTTGCGATTATGGACTGATTTCCGGCGCGTCGGCTTTCTGACGCGTATGGCGCAGTCCCCCCCCTGGTCGCTCGACAGAGAACGACCGTGTGTTTATTCCTTGAATTAAGGAAGTGTTATGGCGTCGTTTGCCGTTATGGCAGACGGCGTAGATCGCGTTGGGCGCGTACGGCGTATGTTCGCCGATTCACCCGCCCTTCGTAACGACGTGATTATGTGGAGAGCTATGATGCGAACGAATAGAGATGGTGATTTCGGCTTCGACGGATTTGACGGCGGCGAAGAACGCCGATTCTACAGTTCAGAATCGGCTTGGGACGGCAACGATTATATCGCTTCAGACGACTTCGATTACTACGACGAGAATGAGGTCGACGTCCCAGTTTTCGACGACCGCACGCTCTTGTCATGTTCCCCGGCAAACGATGGATACTATCGCGCGATGCTCAGCCGTCCTGCGCTCGGTCGTGAAGAGTCGATCAGGCTGTGCGAGACGGTCTCGCGCGAGCGCCTCGTCTTTCACGGCTCGGCGCTCAAGTTCCCGCGCGTGATCAGTCGCGCCGTCGACGTGTTGATCGAGCAGTTTTGCAGCAAAAAAGGCTCTGAAGCAAAGCGCGGCAATTTCGACGAGACGGTCCAAAAGATTCGCGACTTCGAACGGCTGAACGAACGCGATATCCGTCGAGCGACGGATCCGACGCTTTCTTCGCGGACTCGCGCCGCCGCAGTCCGCAGGCTCGATTGCCGGCGCGAGGAAACGGCGGCGCTTATCGACGCGCTCGTTTGCGACTTTAAGCTTGAATTAAGCGAAAAGTTTTTTCTTGACGCGCTTGATGATTTGTCAGCGCTTGCCGCGCGCGTCGTCAAGCTTCAGGCGCAAATCGACAGCGTTGGCGTCGATACGCGCGAGGGCGCCGAACTCGTCGCTGAGCTTGACGCCATACTTCTTGACGTGCTTGAAACGCCCGAATCGTTTAGCCGTATCGTTCAGAAAATGAAAATGAGCGCGCGAGCGCTCAAGGCGGCGCGCGACGCCCTCTTCTGTGGTCATTTCCGCCTTGTTTTGTCGTATGTCAATTGGCGTTGTCGCTCGCGTCCTGATTTGCGGGACGACCTCGTCGGCGAAGGGATCCTTGGGTTGAAGATGGCAATCGACGGCTTCGACTACACCAGAGGCGTTGCTTTTTCTACCTACGCGGTTAATTGGATCCGGCAGAGCGTCGATCGCGGGTACGCCAAAAATAAATCCGTGGTATACGTCCCAATTAAAGCGAGCGCATCGTTCTGGAAGGCTGAATACGCGCTGGAACGCAAGTTGGGACGAACGCCGACTATGGAGGAGCTTGCGGCCGAGACCGGGGCCCCGGTGGGCGAGATTACGAAGACGGCGCGCGCCTCATGCGGTTACGTTTCGATCAACAAAGACGACGACGAGAAGGCGAGCGGCTATGAGCCACAAAGTCCTGATGTGTCGGCGGCGGATCGTTTCGAAGACGAAGAGATCCATATGATTCTTGGAAGGCTGATTAACTCGTCGCTGCTTGACGATCGTGAGCGCGCGATCCTTTTGGGGCGTTTTCCGCTCTTCGGCGGCGAAGAGAGGACATTTCAGGAACTGGCCGACGAGTTTGCGATTTCCCGTGAACGCGTTCGGCAGATCCTCTGCGCCGCGATAGGGAAGCTTCGTGGGGCCCGTTTGGTAAGCGGATTCGACGATTGACGTCGAGGGAAAGGGGAGACGCGCGTCTCCCCTTTTCTGACGCTCGTTCGACAATATTCGTTCCAGGTGGAGCTGACTTTTAACGATGGAGTTTTGAATGAGTTCAAAATGGCAAGGAGAGCGGAGATTCCGCAAGAGCACGTATGGAAGGTTCGAATACGAAGGGCTCAGACCCAAACGTCTCACCCCAGAACAGGAGACCATGCTCGTAGCGTCGATGGCGACGACGCGCATGGAATATCGCAAATTGCTACTGAATAACCACCGCGTCGCCGTGGACGCCGTTTGTAATCTCAAGCGTCAGTTTGAAGCCAAAAAACTCAGGAGAACCGGTCCGGAAGGAATTGCGACCTTCAATGCCGCCGTCGACAGAATCGAAGGCATGCTTCAGGTCGAGCGCGATAAATTCAGGCTGCTCGAAACGAGTCGCGACGACGAACTTGCCGCCGCCGTCGCGCAACTTCGCGCCGATATTGTCATTGAAATCAACACGGTCATGAGCGACTTCGGGCTGTCTCTCGATTGTGCGTTTTATGAAAACGAGCGTCGCACGCTCGAGGGTATGTATCAGGAGCTTTTGGACGGCTCCTCTTGCAAGATCGCCGGGATCCTCGACGAGGTATGCGAGGACGTTCAAGGGTTTCGGCGCTTAATCTTCGGGGCTGAGGATAAGTACAACTGTTATACCCAGCTGCGTAACAGGCTTGTGTTTTCGTGTTATGAGCGCGCTCAACGCTCTATCCTTAAATCTGTTCCCGGTTTCGAGGATATTGGGCGCGATTTATTCCAGAACTGCATGTTGGCGCTCATCGAAGCCGCAGAACGCTTTGATCCAGTGAAATTCGCCGGCGTTCCCTTCGCCGCCTTCGCTTCTTACTCGTTGAAGCTAGCCATCCAGAGTGGGATTGCGGCGAACGCACACGTGGCGGCGTCCGTCAGCCCGAAGTTGCGGTCTAAGATTGTTAAAGCGGAGCGCGAGCTTCGGCAGGAACTTGGGCGCGAGCCCACCGACGAGGAAATCGCCAGGCGAGCCTGTAAAAAGCTCAAGACGGTTCTTCAGGTACGCGCGGCTCTCGCGCCACCGGCTCAAATCAATCCTTCTGCGGAATATGACGGGGACGAAGGAGGCGGTTACGACGTTCCGGTCGAAGACGACCCCGGAAAGATTATTGAAAACCGGGAACTCCAGCGCGAGATCGCCAGGGCGCTTAGCGAACTGCCGGAACAGGAACGCAGGTTCTTTGAGCGTCATACGCTCGACGGGCGGAGCTTTACCCAGCTTTCGGAAGGGACGAATCGCAGTCGAGAGTGGGTCAGACAAAAGGTCAAGAAAGCGAAGAATCGCCTTCAAGACAGCGTGCTCAAGGATTACTTCGACGAACCTTGACCTCAGGAGGGGTAAAGCGTTGTTTCGGCGCTTTGCCCCTTTGCTTTTTTTAAAAAAAATCATTGTGCGCGTCCAGAATTGTAATCATGTTAACGCGACGTCCGTATTATATCCCAAAGGGGACGTCGCGCCAAGAAGATTTTTACATAAAAGGCGGAGAAAACGCCGTTCTGTTCGGATTGAACAGAGTTCGAAAAGAATGTCGCGACGGACTAGATTTTATCGTTTTAGTTGCTATAATCAATACAATCGTTACTTTTTTTCAGTAATTTGACATTTATTGTGTCGAACAATGAGGTTTTGGAGCGTATATAGCATATTATAGAGGGACAGAAACGTCGAGGAATGCGCGCGTAGACGTAGAGTCGCGAGCGCGTCCTTGACGCACCCTCCGCGTAAGAGTCGGCTCTCCAGTCGGGGACCGGCGATTAGCAGCGAAGTTTTGTCCGTTTTATTTTGAACGAGGCAAGATGGGCGGAGTATGCGGCTGGTTTGCGGTTTGTCGCTTGTTTTGAAAGTTTGCGGTGGTACGATTCTGCCGGCGATTTTTTGAAATTCAGGCGAATGCGCGCGACTTGTCGCCATTATTTTGCCAGTTTGGCGGGCGATTTCGTCGATTTACATAGGGATTTTTGGCGTCGTTGCGACGTCAGGAAGCGTTTGACCGCAAACGTAGCGGCTTGTGTCCGTCTTCGGATCGTTTTCCGCCTCGCGCGCTGTTCAATCTTGCATCTATCAGGAGTTTAGTTTTGTACGAAGAAGACGCTTACGACGAAAACGAAGAGTCAATGGTTCCGGAGTTTGACGAAGAGGCCTCCTCTTATTACAAGAGCGCCTACGATCAGGAAGAAGAACAGGAGACTGGATTCGACGGGGCAGGGCGTGGTCAGAACCAAGATTTTGATTCTGACGACGACTCCGATTCGGCCGACTACTCTAATCTCATGCCGAATTCCTCGGACGACGAGCCCGGCACGGACGATCCCGTGCGTCAGTATCTGACGGAGATGGGCGAGATACCGCTTCTGACGCGGCAGCGTGAGGTTGAACTTGCGGAGCAGATTGAAGTTTCACGGTTGAGATTTCGCGCGAAGCTTCTGGAGTGCGATTACGTTTTGCAGATGGCGGTTCGCACGCTGCGTCGCGTTCACGATAAGGATCTTCCTTTCGGCAAGAACGTTCATAACGGCGAGGAGTCCCGAGACTCCGCGCGCGATTCCAAGGACAACAAAGACGGTCGCCTCGTACGTTTTCCGCGCAACCTTGACACGCTCAATCGTATCATTGGGTGTAATCGCCGTGATTACGTGACGGCGACGAGCAAATCGCAGCCGAAAGAGGTTCGTGAAAAGGCGTGGAGAGACCTTGCATATCGCCGTCGTCGCGCGGTCCGACTCATTGAAGAGCTCGGTTTGCGCAATCAGCGCGTCGAAGGCATGCTCCTGACGCTCGAACGTTACAGCGCGCGCGTCGACGAGCTCCAGCGTTATATCAAGCAGCATCGCGAATCTGGACGTCCGGCCTACGAGCGCTACGTCTGGGTCATGGAATATCGCAATATTCTCCAGATGACGCAGGAGACTCCGACGAGTCTGCGCAATCGCGTCGCCGAAGCGCGTCGAATTTATCAGCGTTATCAGGACGCGAAGAAGGGGCTTTCCGAGGGCAACCTTCGTCTGGTTGTTTCGATCGCCAAGAAATATCGCAACCGCGGACTGAGCTTCCTCGATCTGATTCAGGAGGGGAACGCGGGTCTTATGCGCGCGGTCGATAAGTTCGAGTATCGTCGCGGCTTCAAGTTCTGCACGTACGCGACCTGGTGGATTCGTCAGGCGATTACGCGCGCGGTCGCGGATCAGAGCCGTACGATCCGTATCCCGGTGCACATGGTCGAGACGATGTCGCGGTTCCGTAACGTCACGCGCGAGCTTACCCAGAAGAACGGGCGCGAGCCCACGCTTGAGGAAACGGCCGAAGCCGCCGACACGCCGCTCGCCGAGACACGGCGGATCCTCCTGATGACGCGTTATCCCATCAGTCTTGATCGTCCGGTTGGCAACAGCGACGACAGTCATTTCGGCGACCTTCTTCCCGACGAAGGGTCTGGCAACCCGTCGGATCAGGCGCAGATTGAGAACCTTCGCCGCCGCATTTACAAGGTCCTCAAGACCCTGAGCTATCGTGAGCGAGAGATCATCAAGCTTCGCTACGGGCTTGGCGACGGGTATTGCTACACGCTTGAGGAAGTCGGTCATATCTTCAAGGTTACCCGAGAACGAATTCGCCAGATCGAGGCGAAAGCCGTTCGCAAGCTCCAGCAGCCGAGCCGCAGTCAGGAGCTTGTCGGTTTCCTCGACTGATTTCCAACTCAGCCCCCGATGTTTTCAACGAGGATCGAAGCGAACGAATCGCTTTGGTCCTTTTTGATTTCTTGAACGGGTCGGAGCGTTTTCCCGAGCGTCTTTCAGCAGGATTATCGCGCGCCCGCGAGAGCGTCGTAGCCGCGTTCGCGCATTCCTGACGTTTTCAAGCAATAAAAAAACCGCGAATCGCGCGGCGACGCGAATCGCGGTCGTTTTTATGGTCGCAGTCGCGCGTGGGAGGGTCCCTCGCGCCGCCGCGCGTTATTCACGCTCATTTGGACTCCTGAACGAGGATTTCGTAGGAGTAGGATTTGCCGCTGAGTCGGAACTGCGGGTAGGTCAGCGCGCCCCACGAGTTGTCGCCGCCGACGCCCTGATCGTACAGGTCGACGTTGAGCACGGCGAAATCGCGTTGTGGGATCTCCCAGTTGTGTTCGACGGATTCCAGGTCGCGGTTGAGCATCTGCTTGACGGACGCGGTAATCGTCGCGGCGGCGTCCTTGTCGGTCTTAACGCCGTTGGCGTCGAGCGCGGTCACGCGAAGCTTCGCGCCGTCTTTTCCGGCGACTTCGATCCATCGGACGTCGCAGCGCGCGCCGTAATCGCCCGGTTCAGAATAGGCGACGAACATCTTTTCCGGAGTCGTCTTGTAGACGCCGAGAGGCGAACCGTCCTTGCGGTCCCAGTAGTTTTCTTCGGGCCCGCGACCGTAATACTCGACGGTCGAGTCGCCGTCGACGAGGAAATACGCGCCGAATTTCGGGAGATCCGGAACGTTCTCGCCCTTAACGATCGAGAACGCGAGTTTGTACATGCCGTTTTCTCCGAGGGAGACCTTTTCCGTGATCGTCGCGTCGATTCGTGCAAACTTGCCGGCGCGTTCATAGACGCCCTCGGACGCTTCCCTGAGCTCGTCCCAGACAATCTCGTACGCGGCGTTGCGCCATACGCCCTGACGAGAGACCATGTGATTGCCGCGTTCGTTGTCGATTGGCGCGCGCCAGAAGTCGAGCTGGACCTTGTCGAGGATCGCCGCCGCAAGCTCGGCGCCGTTCTCAGGCGCCGACGCCTTGAAGACGTCTTCGCCGGCGACGTAGACCGGAACGCGGTATTGTTCCGTCTGGAGAACGTAACCGGGCTCCAGAAGCGCTTCGCCGTCGACGAGGATCGCGTCGAAGCTCACGACGTATTCGACGCCAGGCTGCGGTTCGAATTTGAATTCGTCGCCGAGGGTCAGCGTCGTCGTTTCACGAGCGGCGGGATTGTCGAAATCGACTCCCGGCTTATACGTCTTGCTCACGGTCGCGACGCCGTTTTCCAAAAGCGTCGCTTTAATCTCAATGTTGGAGAGATCGCGGAAGAAGTTGTCGTTCGAGACGAGGAACTTCTGATTGTCGGCGTCGTTGGGATCGTGCTTGACGAAGACGTTAGCGTAATTGTACTTAATCTCCTGACTTCCCGGGTGAGGAACGCGATCGGCGGAGACGACGCCGTTCATGCAGAAGTTCTGGTCGGTCGGAACGTTGACCGGTCCGAAGTTGCCGCCGTAGCCATAGTAGACTTCGTCGGTCTTTTCGATATTGGTCTTGTTGAAATCGACAAAGAGCTGGAGTCCGTCGCGATCGTCGCGTTCGTAGAAGTTCTGGGCGATCTCCTCTTTCGGAAGCGCGCGGTCATAGACTCGAACCGCGCCTATCAGCGCGCCCGCGAGCCGGTTCGTGTGATAAGAGTTACGTCCAATTTCGATCGGGTACGGAGATTCGGCGATTTCTTCGGAGCATTGCGCGCGCCCAACTTCATTGCCGTCGATGTACAGGACGAGTTCTTCGCCGGTGTAAACGCCTGCGACGTCGTGCCAGTTCATCGTCCAGTTTTGGACCGTGCCGGAGACGGAAATCCATCTCGAACCGTTGAAAATGTAGAGTTGCGCGCCGCCGTTCTGCTGCTTGAGCGC
>CACYBR010000298.1 GCA_902772705.1 uncultured Planctomycetota bacterium | reverse complement strand
GTCCCGGGCTCGAAACGATCGACTACGTCGTCGCGTCGCATTTTCACCGCGACCATGTCGGGGACTCGACGCTGGAGGTTCCTTTCAAAGGGCTTGGAGGGGACGGGGATTATAAGCTCACGGGGATTCCAGAGGTTGGCGAGCGCTATCGTTTTGGAACGGCGTTCGACCGCGCGTATCCCGACTATGACCGACCGATTCCGTGCGTTTCTCCGGTTCGGGAATACCGTGACAATCTTGTGAAGTTCTGGGATTACGCGGAGGAGAAGCTCGGACTTAAACGCGAGAAGTTTGAGGTCGGCGCGCTCGATCAGCTCAAGCTCGTCCACGCGCCGGAAAAGTACGATTTCCACATACGCAACATTTGCGCCAACGGCGTGATCTGGAATCCCGGGGAGGGTCGCGCGATTGATTATTTCGAGCGATATCCGCTGACCAGAGAACTCAATAACAGCGAGAACACGCGCGAGAACATGCTGTCGATCGCGTTCGTCGCGCAGTATGGCGCGTTCCGGTTCTATACGGGCGGCGACGTCATGGGCGTGGCGACGCGGGACGACGGGACGACGTTCGAGCTTGAGCCGTTGGTCGGTCAGGCGGCGGGTCCGGTCGACGTCTGCAAAGCGAACCACCATTCCTATAAGAACGCGATGAAGCCCGGCTTCGTCAACGCGGTCGCTCCCCGAGTCTTTGTGGTCTGCGCATGGAACGCGGACCATTTTCAGGACGTTACGGCGACGACGATGTGCGACGACTCTGATTCGGGCTATCCCGGTCCTCGCGTAATCTGTCCGACGCGCGTCTGTCAGGAACGTCTCGCTCAGACGCCCGGCAGACCCTGGCGTCGCCAGCTTGTGGAAACAGGCGGTCATATCGTCGTCAAGGCGTACGACGGCGGGTCGACGTACAAAGTCTATTATCTTACGTCCCAGGACGAGAGCATGACGGTTAAGCTCGTTCTCGGACCGTTCCGGTCGCGAGGAACGCGGAAATCGTAAGACGTCGTTCGCGACGAAACATGAAAGAAAGTCAGAGGTGAAAAGATGTCGATCAACAGACGAGAATTTCTCCAGACCGCCGCAGGCGCGGCGACCTTCGGCGCGGCGACGTTTGTCGATCCGGAATTCTACAGGACTGCGGCGCAGGCGAGTCCGGAAACGCCCGATCCGAACGACCCGAACGATCCGAACGCGATCACGGATCCGGATCATGAGATCGGCAAGCCGTACGTCGGCTGGAAGGAAGGAGAGCTCGACCTCCATTTTATCCATACAGGTCAGACGGAAAACTGTTTCCATATCCTTCCCGACGGCACGACGTTCTTACTCGACGCGGGTCAGCGTTCCTCGAAGAACTTCGGCAAGGTCAGCTGGAACCCGACGCACAGCGACTCGGCGGCGTGCGAGCCTAAGCCGGACGCCTCGCGTCTTTGCGGGGAGTGGGTCGCGCGCTATATCAGTCGTCTGCGACCGGGGCTCCAAAAGATCGATTACGTCATGGCGTCGCACTTTCACTCCGACCACATCGGTCAGAAGGGTCAGGGCGCCGGGATGAAAGGACTCGAGGAAGACAAGGATTACCAGATCTCGGGAATCTCGCACGTCGGCGAATATTATACGTTTGGCACGGCGTTCGACCGCGGCTATCCGGATTACAGCCGTCCGACAAAATGGGCGTCGGGCGAGCGCGAGAACCTTGTCAGGTTCTGGGATTACGCGGAGGAGAAGCTCGGACTTAAACGCGAGAAATTCGAGGTCGGCGCGCTCGACCAGATCAAGCTCGTGAACGCGCCTGAGAAGTACGATTTCCACATCCGCAACATTTGCGCCAACGGAGTCCGTTGGGACGGCGAAGGAAAGGAAAACGTCGACTACTTTGAACGCTATCCGCGCAACAAGGAGGAGAACAAGAACGAGAACACGCGCTCGATGGCGATCGTCATGCAGTATGGCGATTTCCGGTTCTATACGGGGGGCGACGTCGCCGGCGTCCTGAAGGACGACGACGGAAACGACGTCGATTACGAAGGGGGCGTCGGGCGCGTCGTCGGTCCGGTCGACGTCTGCAAGACGAATCATCACGCGTCGTCCGACGCGATGCGCGCGTCGTTCGTTAAAGCGGTTCAGAG
>CACYBR010000297.1 GCA_902772705.1 uncultured Planctomycetota bacterium | reverse complement strand
TCGCGCTTACGCCTAAGGTCGCAACCGCCGACGCCGCCCCTTACGTCAAGTGGTTCTATATCACGAAAAATGGCGACGTAGAGATTCCCAAGGCCGAGAACCGGCTCGCATTCACCCCAGAGTCGTCAGATTACGACGTCAAAGCTGTTGTTATCGGAACCGGCACGGCGTCCGGTTCAGTCGCGGAAACCACGATTTTCAGGGGAATAACCCTTGAAAACTACGATTCCTCTACCCGTCTGGCGACGCTCTCGTGGGGCTATATTCCGACGGCGGAAACCTATACGATCAAAGTCTCCAAGTCGGACGCCGACGGCGTCGTCACCTGGATTAATAAGGCAAAAGGCCTTGCCGAAACGACTTATGGAGTCAACGGTCTCTATGCAGGCAAATCCTATCAATACAGAGTTTACGGCGTTACGGCAAGCGGCGTCACGCTCGACGATTATCGCGAAGTTACCTTCGCGCCGATAACGACGACGACAACGGCGAACTCCTTTGTTCCAGGCGACGTTATCACGATCTCCCTTACGAAGGTCGCCAATTCCAAAGCGTCCGTCGTCCCCAGATGGTACGCCGTGACGGAAAACGGCGACGTCGAGATCGCGGAAGCGGCCGGGCTTCTTCAGTATGCCCCGACGGTCGAATCCGACGTCAAAGTGGTCGTGACAGGAACGGGCTATTCCCGGGGTTCCACTTCAACGCTTACGATTCCTTACAACGACGCGACGTCTCTCGAAGTCGTCAGTTACGCGCCCTCGACAGGCAAACTCATGCTCTCTTGGAGCGATATGGCGGGCGCGGTCAAGTATAACGTCAAAGTCTCGACGGACGGCGGTGAAACGTTCACGAAGGTCGCGAATAAAGTCACGAGTCCCAAGTTGGTGAACAACATTTTCGCGGGTCAGGAGTACATTATCCAGATCACAGGGGTCGATTCCCACAGCCGCGTTCTCAAAACGCAGCGTGAGCTCGCGTTCGCTCCGATCAATTTGACGGCGTCCTCGGAATTTTATGCGCAGGGCGACGTCCTCGCCGTTACGCTTGAAGGCTCTGAAAACTCGTCTGCCGCCATTAACTGGTATTACGTGACCGAAGAAGGCGACGTCGAGATTACGGAAGCGTCGGGGTTGCTCGAATTTGAACCTGCCGACGCAAGTTACGATATCAAGGTCGTTGCGACGGGAACCAATCTTTCCGCAGGCGCGACGGACGTCGTGACGTTTGCACATACAGGCTCGAAGCTCGTCTACGAAGGCTATAACGAATCGACCGGCAAACCGACAATCTCGTGGGAGTCCATTCCTCTCGCAACGTCTTACATGGTCAAGATCACGCGAGACGGCGGCGAAACATGGATCACCTATCTAAAGGGAATCGAGGGGCTTTCCGCCGAAGTCAACGTCGTCGGACTCGGCCAATCATCCTCCTATCGAGTCTACGGGATCGACGCAGCCGGCGCCATGCTCAGGACCTATTATGAGGGAACGATAGCGCCGCTGACGCTTGTCGCTGAACAGACAAGTTTCATGATCGGCGACGTTGTCTCCGTCACGCTTACGGGCGCCGATACGACAACCGCCAGCGTCAAATGGTATTATGTAACGGAAACTGGCGACGTTGAAATTGAAGAGGCCGCAGGCCTTCTTGAATACCAGCTTTACAACTTAGACTACAACGTACGCGTCGTCGCGACCCGAACAGACGGCGCGCTCGGGTCCGCCAGCGTTGTCGTCGCCAGCGCGTACCCGCTGATTCCGCCTTCCGCCTCGTCAAGCTATGGTCCGACGATGTTGCCGGCGGCGATTCCCTACGTCGAACCTCAGGACGTGTCCACATACGCCACGAACACGATCGGGCCCGCCGAGGTCGCCGACGAGGAACTCGTTGTCTTCGCCGCTCAAACGGAAACGAAAGCGGACGAACACGAGATTTCTGGCGCCGAACTCAGCGTGACCGACTACGACGCCCTGACCCGTCAGGCAACCGTTCAGTGGGGCGCGATCGCAGACGCGGAAAGTTATGTTCTCTACGTTTCCAAAAACGGAGGTCTCTCATGGACCGAACACGCCTCAGGTCTTACCGGTTGTACGAGAATCGTGAACGACGTCGACTATGATCGTTCGGTGAAATTCCGCGTCTTTGGCGTCGCCAGCGACGGAACGCTTCTCGAAAACTTCCATGAAGGAGCTCTTGCGCCTGTCAAACTGGTCGCTAAAACGGACAGTTACGCGCCTGGCGAGACGCTTACCGTCAAACTCCTCGGTTACGCGGACTCCTCCGCCGAGATCCGATGGTACTATACGACGCCCGAGGGCGACTCGGAAATCGTCGCCGCTCGGAACATGCTTTCCTACCGCTCGACTTCGGCGGATTACGACGTTAAAGTCGTTGCAACCGGCGTAGGACGCTCGGAAGGAAGTTCCTCCACATGTCTCTTCACCCACCTCGTTGAAGAGGCTCCCTCAACGGTCGTGACGTCGCTGGAAGACGTTATCGACGAATACGACGGAGTCGTCACCCTCCGGGAAGCGATCGAGGTCTATTCGGAAGACGGCTCCGTCATAACCTTCGCTTCCAATCTGGCCGATCAAACGGTCGCGCTCAACGGCGAGCTTGTCATATCGAAGAACCTCTCAATCGACGCAAGTTCTCTCTATGACGCGGTCAACAGCGAGCCCGGTCTGACAATCGAAGGCTCTGGAAGCGCCCGAGTCTTCACAATCAATCGCGGTTCGCTGGAGCTCAACGCCGTAACTCTCACAGGCGGAAGCGCGAATAACGGCGGGGCGATTTATGTTTCGGACGCGACGCTCTCTGTCAGGAATTCGGTCGTCAGAGGCAACGAAGCCCGAACCAACGGCGGCGCAATCTATGCTACGAACGCGACAATGACGCTCGTAAACACGTCCGTAACAGATAATACGGCGACGTTCGGCGGCGCAATCTACGTTTACAGCGCGTTTGCAACAATCGAGCGCTCTGAAATTGGTCAGAACCAGGCTCAAATCCGAGGCGGCGCTATCGATCTCTTCGCTAACTCGTCGCTCACGCTCGAATCCTCTAAAATCTTCGAAAACGTCGCGGGAACAGGCGGCGGCGCTATCGGCGTTCTATACGGTTCAACTATATTCGTTAAAAGTTCGAAAATCTTTGGCAACGTCGTTGAAAGAAGCGACGGTAACGGGGGCGCGTTCCTGCTCAAGAATGCCAACGCCACAATCGACGTTTCGCTCCTGTACGGAAACGTCGCGGGAAGCGGCGGAGCGATCAACGCGTCTAACAGCGACCTCACGCTCAACAGCGACACAATTGCGAATAACAGTTCCGGTCTGT
>CACYBR010000296.1 GCA_902772705.1 uncultured Planctomycetota bacterium | reverse complement strand
CTCTCAAACCTCAAATTCATCAGAATCGTGAGATTTGAACGCGTATAATTGCAAACTAACCGGGAACGCAACTATATTTCGCATAAATCCTCGTCGACGATCAACCAGTCTTCACAGTCTATTTTATCATTTTTGGCAAAATTTTCCAGTAGCAACAGGTTGATTTTTTTCAGTAAAATCGTTTCATAAAAGGATTTCAGTCGTTCTGCGGCAAAGTAGTTTCGCAGATTGACGCAGAGAATCAGCTTTATTCCCAAGACGTCCCTTAACAGCGAAAAATAATCGACGACGCTCGCTTCGAGCGATTCGTCAGAAAAAGCCGGACGCACGTTTGCAAGCTTGACGAGCTGTTGAATATCGAACTCCGAGCCAACCTCGACGTCATATTCCAGCCTGCCCGTCAACTGATAGAAATACTGAAGAACGCTATTCCTGATCTCCTGCGATTCAAGGTATTCATCCTCGTTGGCGATCTTGACAAGCCTTTTGACGATATTCGTCTGAAATCGCTTATCGTCGAAATTCAGCTGAAAGGGGGAAAGTATCAATTCCGTCGTCTTGCCCAGTTCGTAGACGTCGGCTCCGTTGGAAAGGACAAACTTTCCCTTGCCCGTTTCACGCTGATAGAGCAACTCCTGAATCGTCCGCGAAAAATAACCGGCGTTTTCAATGCAGAGAACCTGAACACGGTTCTCCTGAAACACGATCTGACTCTGCCATTCTGGATGGACCAGCTTCATATCACCACCAGCCTTTCGTCTGTGTCAAGAGTTTCGCTCTTTGAGCTCCCAAGAACTGTCTCCATCTTTGAAAACTGTTTTTCCGTAACCGTCAGCATCTGAACCAGCCCTTCGAGAGGCTTGTTCCTCCGCACGTTGTCCTCGATGGCTTTCGCCGCCGTCGGATTTAGCGCAAGCTTGCTGTATACAGATTCCTGAAGCATGATAAATCCGCTCTTGATCAGGTATTTTCGAAAGGACGCATATTCCTTCCTGTCCAACTTCGTCCGAACAGGAAGGTCAAAAAACACGATTATCCTCATGTATCTATAGCTCATACTGACAAAACCGAAGAACGCCGGGGTCCTTTTCGCCGATCGCGTCAAAGACGCTACGACAATAGACCCCGATTGCATGATTCAAATAATGCGTCTTGCCCGCGACGACGACTGAGCTATTGAGCAGTTGGATCATTTCGAGCTTCTCCTCTCGCTCAAATTTCGTCGGCGCCTTCGCGACCGTCCATGAATCGATCAGCGGTCGGAACGGCTCGACAAGATCGCATCCCAGATTGAAAGGATTGAAGACGTTGTCATGTCGGAGCCCCAGCTGCGTGAGATAGCCGCATTTGACTATCTCACGGTTGATCGCGCTCAGAATCAGAGCGTATCCGTAATTGAGCGCCGCGTTCGTCGGAATCTCCAGCGTCCGCGAAAAATCCTTGCCAAAGAGCGCGTTGAAGTAGACCTTCGCGGCGTGCCCTTCGCGATTCGTCGCGTCGTTGAGCTCGATCTGCCCGAGATACTCCGTCAGGAGCGCCGACTCCGGCTTCTTCAGTCGCGCAAGGAGATCGCGCTGACGACGGATTTTCTCCGAGATAATCTCGGTCCATACGAACGCCTTCGCGTCCGCGCTCCATTGGATCTGTTCGCGAAGCTTCGCGCTCGTGTCGTGACTGCCGTAGTAACTGACAAGTTCAGACGACGGGTTGCGCTTTTCGTCGCAGAAGATCACTTTGACCTTGCTCTTCGTAAGCTCCGCCAGCAACGCGGCTGTCAGAGAGACCTCCGTCGATTCCACGATCAACGTCGATATCTCTGACAGGTGGATTTTGATCGTCTCCTCGCCGCGCACAACCATATAGTTCAACTTGTAGTCCAGTTTTGCACGACGGGATACAACTACTATTCTCCAGCTCATTGGCCTACCTTCAGCAGATCAACTTCGCTCTCAAACAGGCCTGTTGCCGACTGATGGATCAACCGGACCGACTGATTCGTCGAAAGATTTTTGGAAACCGTAAAAGCCCCAGCTTGTTTGGAACCATTAATCGAGCTCAAGTCAGCTGTTCCGAATTTACATTGGAACAATTTCAGCAACTCACAAAGAAGTCGGCACTTTTCCTCAAAGCCCAATCCCTCAAATTTCGCTTTCCCATCGACAATCTTTTGTTTTTGGGCGTCCAACCGCTTACGGAAAATGGGGGTTTGCGCCTTCTCTTCCAACGTTTCATAAAGATTCGTCAGATCCTCGTCGCTGATCTTATCATGCGGATCATGGCTAATCGGAGCAGTCTGTCCTGACTCTTTCTTCTGTTCCAGCATCTTGTCAATTCTCTGGATAACACGTTCATATTCTGGCTCAACAACCAACTGAACGCCATATTTCATGGCGACACGGTCTCCTGTTTTCCCAGAAATATGCATCGGAACGCCGTCGACCTTCAGTAGCGAGTTAATCCTGATCTTCGGAATCAGAATCCTCGGATTCTTCAGATTGGGTCCAGTTTCGCTTTGGAGGAACGTCAGTTGCTTTTCCGCAGACGCGCCGCTCAAATAAACCGGAAGTCCCTCAAGCGTGCGCTTACGCCCCTTCTTTTCATCCGATTCCACCAGCATAAAGTAGTTGATCCCCGGATTGTCAAACCCGCCGTATTTGGCGGGATTTAACCCTGTCTTTAGCGGCACGAGCGTCCCCTTCTTCTTAAGCGGATTCTGATCCCAGAAACCGCCTCGTTTCTCCGTCGCGTAACGCGTAAAGAGGACGTTGTTCTTCTCCATCTGTCTTCTGACAAGTGCGATCGTTCCGTCGTCTCCTTTGACCCAGGCGATCTTCCCACCGCGTGCGACGTCGAAGTCGAAAAGCCTGTTCAGGTTGTATTTCACCCCTTCGTTCCCGCGAAGATATTGCAGCGGATTGTCCGTAAACTTCGTATAGTAGACGTTCCCGACCACAATGTTCAGATACGCGTCCTTCGCATGATGGTAATCGTTAACTGACCTCGATTTATAGAAATTGTTGTCCTTACGGAAATCGGACACGAGATTCGCTTTCGAATAGACGATCTTCGAATTGGGGAACGCCGACTTGAGAATATCGGCGACGACCTTCGTCGACTGTCGCGTCTCCACCAACTG
>CACYBR010000295.1 GCA_902772705.1 uncultured Planctomycetota bacterium | reverse complement strand
GGGGGAAGCGTTTCTTATGCAGCAGTATCAGACGTACGCTTGGATGTTCGAGCTTCACTTTGAAGGTCGCGCCGTCGAAGTTCTCGATCGCGCGATCGAGGCTCTCGAGAAGTCTGATAAAAGCAACGCGAAGGCGTTTCGGCGTCTGCTCGCGACGGTTCGTGGCAACGAACGGTTGCAGAATCGCGCAAAATGGCGTTCGTGACGAATCTCGCGCTAGGACGCCTATTCTCGCTTTACCTATAGACTCGATATTTTTAAGAATCAGGAACACTTCTATGACTTTTACAAAGAACCGAACCGTCGTCCTTGGCGCCGTCGTGCTTTCGCTGATTCTCCCCTCGCGCGCCCTTTTGTCGGCGCCGCGCCCGATTGACGCGGAAACGCCGCCGGTCGTCGCCGAAGCCGACGACGCTTCGGACGGTCAAGAGCTTCAAGCGTTGAAGGCGGCGTTCCTCGAGCTCCGCGCCGTTACTTCAAGGGATTTGCTGCGTCTGCGATTTGACGCCGCCCTTCAAGCGGGCGAAAAGAACGGCAAGGCGGCTGAGGATCTCGTCGGTTTCGTCGTTGAATCGCTAATTTTTGACGAAAGCTCGTTTTCTCTGTTTCGTAGGATGATTCTGGAGGCTAGCGAAAACGAATCGTCTCCTTTTCATCGGGACGAGCTGATTGAAAAACTTCGCGACAGGGTCGCGCTTTCCCAACTTTTTGCCGACGCTTTTAAAACCGACGGAGTCGCGGGGCTTGAGAAAGTTTTAGAACGGCGCGCTCAAGAGATTAAAAACGACCCCAATTCTTTGGCGTTCTGGAAGACCTACGTCGAACTCTTGTCGCGTCCTGAAGACGACGTTTTGGACGGATATAATTCCCCTCAATTAGGGGGCAAATTGAAACGGATTGTCGCCGACGCGTATCTCGAGCGTCTTCGGTCGAATCCCGATCTTGTTCCCATGTCGATCGACGATTTTATGACGTTGCTCGACTCAATTAAAGGAGCGGAAGACGCCGAATTTGCCGACGCAATAACGTCGATTTGGTTTAACGTCGCGTTTGCGAGCGCTTATGATTTGCGTCTCGATTATCGCGTCGTCGCGCCGTTTCTTAAGTGTCGCCTTTCGCTAATCGGCGAAGAGGTTGCAAACGCGTTCACGGAGCGCGCGCTTGAGAGCTTTAAGAACGCTGATTCTGACAACGACTATGCCGTAGCGTCCCTTGTTTTGGGGAGCTTTCCGCAGAAGATAAGGGAGGCGCTCGACGCGGGAGATTCGAAAGGGCTTGAAAATATCGTCGCCGAAATTGTCGAGCGAGAAAAAGGGATTAACCCCTGCGCGAAAAGCGGCGGATTCCATTTGGCGCTCGGCTCGGGTTCAGGAATTCTCGTCTGGACGCTTCGCGGGCTTGAAGTTGCGCGACCTGATTTGGCGCGTCGCGCCTACGACGAGGCGACGAGGCTTTGTCTTGAGCGCGGAGGATCGAAATCGGACGTCTTTAACATGGATTGCGCTTCGTTTTACTGCGAGTCGATTGACGCGATCGTCGCCGCCGATCTTCCTAAACTGGAAAGACTTGCCGACAGAATCGCCGAAAAGGCCTACGTCCATGCGGCGTCGTACTTTCCCAATTCGCCCAAAAACGCCGGGGAAGAATTTATCTTTCGTCTTTATCAGGAGTATACTTGGCGTTTTCGGCTTTACTTTGAAGGTCGCGCCGTCGAAATTCTCGATCGAGCGATTAAAGAGCTTAACAAATCCGATAAAAACAACGCGAAAGCGTTTGCTCAGTTGCTCGCGAAGGTCCGTAACGTTCCTCGCTTGAAGTGATCGTCGTCGACGCGTTCCGCGACGGCTTCGCGCCCATATTTTTCTATTTTTGCGCCGCGCTCGAGTCTGCTCGATTCAGGATGCGGCGCGATCAATTAATTTTACGATCCATTCCCCAGAATTATCGTGGTTTCATCACTTCAACACTTCCCACGTTGAGTTTTTCTTCGCTCCAACGCGCCTGACGTATCCTTTTTCCGCCAAAGACGCCAAGGCTCTCTGCACGGTTCTAACGGTTTTTGACGCCCTCTCGGCG
>CACYBR010000294.1 GCA_902772705.1 uncultured Planctomycetota bacterium | reverse complement strand
TCGACGTCGAGACGCGCAAGAGATTTCTGGCACGCTTGAAGGGTCGTTTCGAAACCGCGATCGGCGTTCCAGAGCTTCGTTGTCAAGTATATATCCTCGCGCCTGAGGCCGGACTCCTTGAGCCCCTTGCCAACGCCAACTTCATTCTCATACGCCGACGCAGTGTCGATATGACGATAACCTGCGTCGAGAGCGTCCCTTACCGCACGAGTAGCAACCTCTCCGTCAGGGGTCTGCCAAGTGCCGAATCCTACGCAGGGGATATTATGTCCGTCACGAAGTTTGAAAGTATCCGTTAAAGATGTTTTAGCAGTCATTTTTTTGAAATTTGATTTGTCGGTGTTGAAAATCAAAAAAACCGAGGCGAAAGAGGCGTCTCGGTTTCTTTGGGGCCACGATCAAGCTTAAGCGTCCCTAACTCATTTTGGGACTGTCATATTGCCAGATCCAGAACCCAACATATCAGGATTGGCCAGCGGATCGCTACCGAGTCCGTAACCGCCCTGATTGTAATTCGAGGACGAACTGTCGCCGAAGTAACGAGCGTTCCCAGGAACGCGCCACACGCGAGCCTGACCATCCTTACAACCACCTACGATATAGACGAGGTCTTCAGAAACGTCAAGTGAGAAAACGGGGACGTCAGCTTCGAAGCGAGCGAGCTCCGTTCCTTTCGGGCGACCTTCCTCACGAGTAGGCTTGCCGGGGTTCTGTTGTTGAGCGTTTCCCGAGGAAGACATAGAAGGAGACGACATTCCAGACCCCATCGTTCCGGTTGAACCCATGCCAGGATTCAACGACATGTTCTGGTTCATGCCCATGCCCTGACGTTGATTGCGGGAAGAGCCAGAGTTGGGCGCCCAGATACGGACGGTTCCGTCGTCGCTCGCGGTCGTGATATACTGACCCGCAAAGACCGCCTGACGAACAGCTCCTTCGTGACCGATAAATCGGCAGATTTCCTCGCCGGTAGAAGGATCCCATAGACGCGCGGTCTTGTCGCGGCTGGCAGTAAGAAGTCTTGTTCCGTCTTCGGAAAAGCAAACCGAGTAAACCTTGTCAGCATGGCCCTTGAGCACGGCAACCTGCTTGAGAAGGCTTAGATTCCAGATTCGTACGGTACCGTCGGCGCCAGCAGTTGCAACAAACGAACTGTTGGGATCGAAAGCAACGTCAAAAACGGGCCCCTCGTGTCCAACGTCCTCGTTGCCAGGACCAATCGTCTGAGCGTCTTCACGGTTTGGAAGGACGTCAAGCTTCTTAACGGTGAGCGCTTCCCAGAAGTAGATTCGACCGTCGTTGCACGCAGCGGCGACATACTGTCCAGACGGAGAGGGAGCGATTGACCAAAGACGATCTTTAGCGCCAAGGTATGCGCGAATATTTTCCTGCTTGCTGATCGTCCAGAGACGACCGATCTGGTCGTAACTGGAAGTCAGGACGTAAGAATAGTCGGGAGAGAAAACCGCCCTTGTAATTCCCTGCTTGTGCACGTCCTTAAACGTGCCTCGGATTCGAGCGCTGGTCACAGACCATTCAGTCGTATCCTGATCGTACTTGCCTTCGAGAACCCAGACTTTGGCGGTTGTGTCGCCGCTACCGCTCAGAACGCCATACCGATAGTCGGTTCCGTCGTTAAACATGAAGAACTGAACGGAGAGTATGGGCTGCTTAGGATCATGACCTTTGAAGATGAATTCGGGCGCCTCGACGACGATCGTCTCCCAGTCCTCAGCTGCGGCGGTCGTAGCTTGCTGAGAGCCAAAACCGTTGTTCTGCATGCCAACTCCGGTATTGGGAGCTCCATATGCGTTGATTCCCTGCATATTTTGCATGCCGCCCATTCCCCCGGCGCCCATAGAAGCCGCTCGATTGTAAACGGCGGACGCGGCAGGAGAAGAAAATTGCGCGAATGCGGAATTGAAGGACATGGCAATCGCTATGACGCCGGTCAAAATTTGCACGCCGAGTTTTAATGGACGGCGGGAAAACAAACGCTTCAACATAATCAACTTCTCCGAAAGTCGGACGTATGCGCCCAACCAAGGCAATTTCTTTAAGTCAACGACCGCTAAGCGTGCGGGTACAGAACTCGAAAGCTCCATTAATGCGTTGACTTCAAACGCGCGTCCGACGCTTGGTTCCAATATCATGAGCTGGCGCTTGTCTCCGTTTAAAGGATTTTTCATTCCTCACGACGGACGAACAAAACGCTTCGTAAATTAAACCATCCATCTCAGGTAAAGTCAAGATTTTACTCCTTTATCCCCAAAAAACACATGTTTTTTTTTTGAAAAGACAGAATGGAAATTCTAATCGGATTAGTTGTAACGATTGTGACAGGGGGTAATACCAATCATTCTCAGAGTTGCGGGACGAAGCCAACTGCGAAACGATTTCGAAGGAGCGCTCTCCAATGAATACTCCCAATATAAATCGATTTCTGCTACGAGCATACCAAGCGTATTTAAGGACTTGAGATAGAAAACTTCTGAAATTGGTTGTTAAAATAAGGCGAATCGGCAAAATCGACATAATAAGAAAAGACAGTGAGAAAAAACAGAAAAAAGAGAATATTCCCCCTGAAAGTGGGGTTTTAGTTTGTGTAAAACAACACATATTAAGTAGTGGACATAAGGGAGCGTAAGGGTCCCAACTTCGTTCCAATCTTTTAGAACGGTAAATCGGCTATCTACACCCCTTTCTGTCCGGATTCCTCGGTTGAAGTTTTTGACACTGAGCTCGGCTTGTATTGCGGTCTTAATGCCCTGACGTCGACGAGGAAGACCAGCCCAATGACGCGTCACGTCCTGACCCTTCAACCCTGACGGATTGATAAAATATATGTTGGCGACGTCTTCTTACAAGCGGGGGCTCCAGATCCAGGAAATGGCTTCAGGCGCCTCTCGGCTATTCCTCTGTTCTTCGTGCGGTTTTTGCGCATAGAAAGGGAGACAGGCAATGGGAATTTTGGCAATACAGTATCGTACGCTTGAAGACGCTCCGATTTTGATTGCTCTCAATAGAGAGGAACTGTATTCAAGGCAGAGTTTGCCGCCCAGAATTCAGTCTGGACGCCCGCGTGTTGTTTGTGGACTTGATCGGAAGACGGGCGGAACGTGGGCAGGGGTTAACCAGCATGGAATGTTCGTAGCGGCAATCAACGCGCCGAAACGCAACATGTCGCACGATCTTCGTTCCCGAGGGCTTCTTTGTCGGGAGTTGCTTTCTTGCGCGACGGCTGAGGAAGCTGTCGAACGTGCAGAACTTGAACTGAGTACAGGCTCGTACGCGGGCGTAAACTTCCTTTGCGTGGATCGTCACAGCGGGGGCGTAGTTTATGGAGGCTCTGAAATTGGCGTCGACGTGCTTCGCCCCGGCTTGCATATACTGACCTCCAATAGGATGGACGATCGTGACGACCAGCGTCAGGAGTATGTTCGCCGTCTTTTGACGCTTCATCGGTTGGATTCCTCCGTTGCTTTTCTCGCGGCAGCCAGCGGAGCTTTTTCTCGTACTCCAGACGTGTTGGGTAAGCGTGGCGTTGTTATTGCGGAACCAGGTTATGGCACCGTGTCCTCGATGCTTGTCTCCCTTACCGAGCGAACGCAGAAGTCTATTATGCAGTTTGCCAACGGTTCTCCGAGTACGACGACGTACGAAGACGTGTCCGCTCTCTTGCGACAAGTGCTTTCGACAGACCGAGCCTCCCATAAGAAAGCGAAAGCCAAAAGTGAAACGAGCGAAACTGTTATCGATAATAACGACGAGAAGACCTGATTATGAACGCGACGCGTTTTTTTACGACGCGAATTTAACGAGTTTCTTTATTAGAACTACTGTTCTCGACTATGTTTTTATTGCGTCTGGGTACGCTTGTTTTTCTACTTGTTACCACTATCTCATGTTGGTAGAATGCATGGGTCGTTCACGTTTCTGAAATAAGGAGGCAATTCATGAAACAGACCCGTCGAGATTTTTTTAAGAAATCTTCCCTTGGACTTGGCGTCTGCGCCATCTGCGGCGAAGGCGCTCTGACGTCTGGCTCCAGGTTTCTTGGGGCTGGAGAAAACACGCCCTCTTTTCCCTTGTATGAAGAGGGGAAGTACC
>CACYBR010000293.1 GCA_902772705.1 uncultured Planctomycetota bacterium | reverse complement strand
GGATTCATGAACCCAGCGGAATTCTCCTGGAGGCGGAGCGATTCTGTACCAGACGGAACCGTTAGGAAGCGTCGTATGACCGAGAATTTTGACTTTTTGTTCGTTTTTCACCCCAACCTGCACGACGGAACTCATCGCGGGCGTGGGACCGCCCACGCGCGATGGAACAGTTTTTCCGGTCGCCGAGTAAACACGTCCAACCGAATCTGAATCGAGTTGAACGAATTTGCCATTAATCCACGAGAAGCTGCCTTGAGGCGGTCGGATTGCACAGTATCCCTCCTCGTTTCGGAAGTACACCTCGACGTGATCGCCTTGAGAAACGGCGCCTGTCTGGTATGTATTAGTCGATGGACTTGCCAAAACAGGCGCGGTTTCAACCCCGATCGGTAGAGAAAAGTACACAATCTGATTTTGTGACGAAGCCTGACTGGATTGTTGCTGACCGTAGACCGATTCGCTGAAGCGCGCCAGGTAGTCGCTATTTTCCGCTCCTAAAACGCAACAGACTATCAGCCCGACCACGCCGAAACTTGTTGCGGCGGACTTATTACGTCTATATTTAATGGTTCGTTTTGACATTTTATGGAGCGGTAAAATAGGCTTAGCGTCAGTTAGGTCGGCGCTGTTACGACGCAAGCGTCGGAACAACGCTACACTTTGGGGCGAGTATAGCGATGGAAAAAGAAACACGCAATATCATTTTGTGGGATTGCCGCAGAGCCTTCCAGAGAACGACGGACCCCCTGTCTAAACCCGATATTGGCGTTAGAATCAAGAATCCATGTTTTATGCGTTGTTCATTCCCACGATGGCGTTTGTTCCACAAATAGGGAGCCACGAACATTTCCGGGTATGCGAGACAATAATGAAAAAGATTTCGAAGTTGCTGGCGCTGGAGACGACGGACGTTTCTGGTAGCGTCGCCCTCTGCGAGGACGGTCAGATTATTACGCGACGCTTCCTCTGTCCAGAGCGACGTAGCGCACAGTCCCTCGCCCCTGCGATTCAGTCGTTGCTCAGGGATTACGACTGGAAACCGACGGACGTCGACGTGGTGGCGGTCGCTTTAGGCCCGGGTTCCTTTACGGGACTGCGTGTGGGCGTTGCGACAGGCAAAATGTTCGCGTGGGCGGTTAACGCGCATATTATTGGCGTGGACGCGCTAGACGCAATCGTCGCGACGATAATCCGTTCTGATTCCTTCAAGCCAGAGGAGCCGACGATTCTTTCCGTGGGAATGGACGCTCAGCGAGGCGACGCGGCAATACGTCGCTATCTCGTTGTTCCGAGACCGGACAGGAAGGGTTTGACGGCGTTATCGCTTGAGGGACGTTTTCGTGTTGTCGCGATTGAGAAATGGCTTGGAACAGACGATGAAGTTCCGCTTCTGGACTCCCTTTCAGGGGAGCCGCATCCTGAACTGGAACACATCCTGAGTCAATTGTCGTCAGAGCAAATTGCCGTTTTGCGGACTATTAAGGCAAAGGACGCATATTTCGCAGGTCCGGCGCTTCGACGAGTCAAAGAATTATCGACGAAGTATCCGTCGGTTAGACTTATTGCGGAAGAGCAGTGGAATCCAGACGCGGCTGGCGTCGCGCTTGTCGCTTGGGAAAACGCTGTCGCCGGCGCTTTTGACGACGTATGGAAGATCCTGCCAAAGTATTCTCGTCGCGCGGCGGCCGAAGAGAAATTCTTGGCGAAACAAAGAGTCCTTAACAACGGACAGAAGACTGACTCGGGGGTGTGAGCCTTGTCTGTAAGAGCTTTTTCTGTCAAGTTAGACTCGTGGTATGCAACCTTTCTTTGTGGAAGAGCTTGCGGAAATGAAGAGTTTTGAGGAGTGATAATGGCTGAAGTTGAAGTATTTTGGCACGAACATGCCGTTTCTCGCGAGGAGAAGGAAAGACTTAATGGAAATAAGGGTTGCGTTCTTTGGTTCACCGGCTTGAGCGGAAGCGGTAAGAGCACGATCGCCAATGTCGTCGACCATAAACTGCACGAACTTGGCAAACGCAGCTTCGTTCTCGACGGCGACAATGTTCGCCATAATCTTAACGCTTCCCCGAAGATCCTTGCGGAAAAGCATTCTGAAGAATTCGCGAAACGTTTTGGATTGGGATTTTCCGCTCAAGACCGTGAAGAGAATATTCGTCGTATTGGAGCCGTCGCCAGATTGTTTGCCGAATCTGGCGCGATCGCGATTACCGCTTTCATCAGTCCATACCGCGCCGATCGCGACAGCGTTCGTGCCATGAATCCCGGCGATTTCTATGAAATCTATGTTTCCACGCCAATTGAAGTCTGTGAAAAACGCGACCCCAAGGGATTGTACAAGAAGGCTCGCGCGGGCGAAATCAAGGGATTTACTGGCGTCGACGATCCCTATGAACCCCCGATTTCACCCGAACTCACCCTCGATTCTTCGACTCTGACTGCCGACGAGCTTGGCGACGAGGTCGTCTTCTTCCTCAAGCAGAAGGGAATCATCTGATTCTCTAATCAGAAATTTATACAATTCTCCAGAAATTCGTCCTCTGAGCGAATCAAAAACGTCGTTCGCTTTTGCCAAGACAAGAGCGAACGACGTTTGGGGGCGCATGAGGAACGGAAACGCGCCGTTTTTTTCTTTTTTTCGTTTTTGATTCAACGATTCTTTTAATTCCCATTGAAATCTGATATACTGACCGTGGCGCTTGCCACGCGCTTTTGCCCAAAGCGGGGCTGATTCGCGTCGTTCGGCGGTCGTAATCGTCTTGAGGCGTCGCTACGCGCGTCAGACTGTGCGAACCGGTTCGTGGGAGAGCGCCGCCGTTTGTATTTTCATACGCTTTGTTATCGTCGTATGTCTCAGTCCAGAACGACAAGCGGAAGCGACTCCGTACGTCCCCGGTCGGAGGCTTACCGCCGTTTTAATTGGAGAACAATCATGGCTGCTTTTCCGGAAGTTTCCAAGATCCAGTACGAGGGGCCCGATTCTAAGAACCCGCTCGCTTTCCGTTATTATAATCCTGACGAGGTTATCGAAGGGAAAAAGATGAAGGATCATCTGCGCTTCTGTTGCGCTTTCTGGCACACGATGCGCATGAACGGAGCCGATCCTTTTGGCGTTGGAACGATGCAGCGTCCTTGGGACGACGGTTCCGATTCGATCGAAAACGCCCAGAATCGTGTTCGCGTCTTTTTTGAATTCCTCGAAAAGACCGGAATGCAGTACTACGCCTTCCATGATCGCGACGTTGCTCCTGAGGGCGCGACCTTCGCGGAAACCTGCAAAAATCTTGACGCCGTCGTTAAGGTCTTTAAGGAAGAGTCCGACCGTACCGGTATTAAAATGTTGTGGGGCACGGCGAATCTTTTTGGTAATCCACGCTACATGCATGGCGCTGCTACCAGTTGCAACGCGACCGCGTTCGCGTATGCCGCCGCTCAGGTCAAAAAGGCTCTGGAAGTCTCTCTCGAACTCGGCGCTCAGGGTTATACCTTCTGGGGCGGCCGTGAAGGCTACCAGTGCATCTGGAACACCGACATGAAACGTGAGGTCGATCATCTCGCTCGCTTCATGCACATGGCTGTTGATTATGCTAAAGAAATCGGCTTCAAGGGGCAATTCTACTTTGAACCCAAGCCGAAGGAACCGACCAAGCATCAGTATGACTTCGACGTTGCGACTTGCATTAATTTCCTGCGCGCTTATGGTCTCGACAAGGACGTCAAGATGAACATCGAGACGAACCATGCGACGCTCGCCGGACATAGCGTTGAACATGAAATGGACGTTGCGGGCAGCCAGGGTTTCCTTGGTTCTGTTGACGCCAACTCTGGCGACATGCTCCTCGGATGGGATACCGACCAGTTCCCGACCGACGTCTACATGACAACGAAGATGATGCTCGTCCTCATGAAGTACGGCGGTTTCACCACAGGCGGTTATAACTTCGACGCGAAGGTTCGGCGAGAAAGCTTCGAGCCGATTGACCTGTACTATGCTCATATTGGCGGTATGGACGCCTTTGCGAAGGGACTTCGCAACGCGGCGGCAATCCGAGCGGACGGCGTTTTTGATCGCATGCTTAAAGAACGCTATGCGTCCTGGGATACTGGAATTGGCGCCGAGATCGAGGCTGGCAAGCACGATTTCAAGTCTCTCTATAACTACATGATTGAAAAGGGCGACGCCGATCCTAACGTCAGTGGACGTCAGGAGCTGATCGAGAACATCTTCAACCGTTTCCTGTTCTGATTATGAGCGTCGTTGGCGTCGATTCGCGACGTCAGCTCTTTTAGCATGCTCTCGTTGAACGTTCGAATCGCGTTCAACGGGAGCGTTTTGCGCGTCTGCGATTGTGTTAGGGTCGACGTCCGTTTTTGAACGGTCGTGGAGGTTGGGTTAATGTCGTCTGAGTCGTCTTTTTCTACCCCGAACGAGGGTTCGCAAGACGCCGTTTCTCGCCGTCGAGACGATATGGTTATGCCCGACGTTCAAAGTGGTTTTTCTGAGAGTGAAGAACGTTCTTCCGTGTCGATTTCGATACCGAGCGCCGACGCGTCCGATAATGGACGCGTTGATGGGACGACCGACGTGAATTACGTCGTCAGGGTCCCGGCTTCTGAAACCGTTCCCGAAAAGCCAGATTCAGGCGCCGTCTGGCGAGGGGAAGGGGAAAATGAAGACGTCGGCAAAGAACGTGTCACGTCGGGGTCTGAGTCAACGACTCTCGAGATGGAAGTTCGCCCGACCATTCGTGTTAGCGACGGAGGTCCTTCCGCTGGAAACAGCTCTACGGAGGGAGAGACGATCGTTGCTTCCGAACCAAAGGTTTCCTCTTCGGAATCCCCTGAAAAGCGTGCGCAACCGTCGCTTCCAGACGACGGTCTTCAGATCAACGGAATGTTCGGCCAATTCAGGATTGTCCGTTTCGTTGGCGGAGGCGGAATGGGGCACGTCTACGAAGCTTTCGACTGCGACCTTGAACGCAAGGTTGCGATCAAGGTGCTACCGAAGAAGAAGGCTGCGGACGAGGGCGTTGTTGCGCGTTTCCTCAACGAGGCAAAATCCTCCGCGCGTTTGAACCACGAAAATATCGCGCAGGTCTATCTTTTCGGAAACGTTTCCGGCGTGCCGTATATTGCTTTCGAATACGTTGAAGGCGTGAATCTTCGCGACTATGTTCGCAACAACGGCGTGCTGGAACTCAGCGTGGCGATCGACTATATTCTTCAGACGGCGTCTGCGCTTTCACATGCGGCGACCCATGGCGTTACCCACCGCGACGTTAAACCGTCGAACATCATCGTAACGCCCCAGAAACGTGTCAAACTTATCGATATGGGATTGGCTCGGTTGTTGAGGTCGGACGCTGTCGACGATCTGACGGAGAGCGGCGTTACGCTTGGCACGTTCGATTATATCTCGCCGGAACAGGCGAAAGATCCGCGACTTGCCGACGTCAGAAGCGACGTCTATTCGCTGGGTTGCACTTTTTACTACATTTTGACAGGTTCTCCGCCGTTTCCCAACGGCACGATGCTCCAGAAACTTTTGCAACATCAGGGCAACGAAGCCCCTGACGTTCGGGAGTTGAATCCGTCGATTCCTGCGGAGATTGCCGCCGTCGTCAAGAAGATGATGAAGAAGAATCCGGACGATCGTTATCAGACGCCGGATCTTTTGATCGAAGATCTTCTTCAGATTGTCGAGATGCTCGGTCTGAATGTGGCCGATCGTGGTTACATAGACGCCAAGGAGCAGAAAAAGTCGCCCACGACGATTCCGCCAAAGGCCATTCCTGCCGTTGGCGCCTGTTTGCTTCTTCTTTCAATCGTTGCGACCCTGTACCTGTTCGATTCAGGTTCCGACCTGAACTTGCCGATAGTTGAGACGCCTCCCGTTGCCGATATTTCGGGACAGGAAGATAAAATGGGACCGGCGGACGAAGGCGTCGTCAAATCAAGCGAATCTGGCGCCGGCGTTGTTTCTGTGGAGAACGTCTCTGGCGGCGACTCAACGGAAGGAGTGGACGTTGGCAATTCGACGACCGTTGCGGCGTACAGCGGCGTTGATTATGGCGTAGAGGGGTCCGATGAAATATATGAATTAGCGTACGGTTCGTCGATTGAAAAGAATCCTGCCGTTCTGACAGAGGAGACGCTTGACGAATTGAGGTCCTTTATCGCCAATAGCGTTAACGCGGCGTCGCAGCGCGTTGCTTTCGGATGGCGCGC
>CACYBR010000292.1 GCA_902772705.1 uncultured Planctomycetota bacterium | reverse complement strand
GTTTCGACCGTATAGAGCATGTCGCGCACGGCGCCGAGTCGCGTTTCATTCGTCGTCGTGCCGTCGTCGACGATCGTGAGCTTTTCCGGACGCGACGCGGCCCAGTCGCGAAAGACCGGCGCAAACTTCGCGTTCGTTACGACGTAATATTCGTCGATCTCGCTCGACGTTTCAAGATCGTCGAGCAACCATTCGAGGATATTCTTTTTACCGACCTTTAGAAGAGGTTTGGGAAAGTTTTTCGTAAGCGGATAGAGCCGCGTCGCATAGCCCGCGGCAAGGAATAAGCATTTCATAATTCGATTCCGTCCGCCGTGTCGCAAAGGCAACAGGCGTATTTGTCTTTGAGGAGCGGGTATTCTTTCAAATACGCCGCCGTAACTTTCTGGAGAACGTCGTCTGCTTTGTCTGGATCGACGAGCGCGAGACAACACCCTTTAAATCCCGCGCCAGCGAACCGTCCTCCGTAGATTCCGTCCGTCTCGCGCATGATCTCGTAGAGCTTGATCTGTTCAGGCGCGCCGCTTTCCCAGTTGACGATGCTGCTCATTCCCGATTCAAAGGAGAGCTTGCCGTATTCCTCGACGTCGCCCCTTCGCCACGCTTCTGCGCCGCGCACGACCCTGTCCTGCTCGGAATACCAGTGATCGCAGCGTTTGCGCCACGGCGTGGGGAGCTTGTCGCGAAATTTCCAGAATATTTCAAGCGAGACGGCGCGCGCGAACGCGTCGTCGAATTTGCCGTACGGCAGTCCTGCAAACGCCTGAAGCGCGTAAACGCCGGCGCGCAATTCGTCGACGCGCTTGTTATATTTCGAGCCGACCAGACAATGTTCGAGACCGGAGAAGAAGATCGCGAATCGGAACGGTTTAGCCTGAGGATGCGCTGGCAGAATTTCATAGGAGCCGTCGAGCGTATCCAGATAGAGCATCGCGTTTTTGCGCGAGAGAGTCTCGCACGACTGGTCGAGCTTGCCGACGTTGACGCCGACGTAGTTCTTTTCCGCGTCGTATGCGAAATCGACGACTTCCTGACGCGTGAGCTCGAGCCCGTTGACGCGCGCGAGCGCCGTGAGGAACGAGATCGTAACCGCGGCGGAGGAGGAGAGCCCGCCGATTGGGAGCGAGCCGTCGAAGACGCCGCATAGTCCGACGTTGAGGTTGTATTTCGCGCCCAGCGAGCGCGTCGCGCCGCGAAGATAATCCGCCCAGTCGCGTTCCGGCAGGGGCGAGTTGAGAACATGCCACTGCGCGCGTTTGGGAAATTGCAACGATGTGACTTCGACGATCCCGTTCTTTTTGGGACCATAGGCGAACGTGATTCCCTGGTCGATCGCGAAGCCGGTGATCTTGCCGAGGTTATGGTCGACGTGCGCGCCGATCGGACAGACGCGATAGGGACAAAAGGTATGGGATTCAGGATCGCGCTTATATATTTTGCTGAATCGCTCTTCGCATCGCATAAGTCGTGTTCTCGCTGTTTTAAGGTTGCGTAAAAAACGGTGAACGAACGGACTTATACTACATTTTTGGCGCCGCGGCAATAGGGGAGCGCGCGCGAGTTCAGTTTTAGCCGACCTTTTTCGCCATCAGTAAACGCGGATAACCGCTTTCGAGCGTCGTTCTGCCTATTTCGACGTACCCGGCTCTGAGAAAGTTGCGCAAGCTTGGAGCGTTTTCGGGCGAAACCGTTCCCGTGAGCCACTTTGCGCCGCGCGCCGTCAGACGCTTCTCCAGCTCGAGAAAGAGACAATACTGGAATCCTCGTCCGCGATATTCCTTTGCGACCTCAATGAAAAAGGCGTATCCCAACTCTTCCGGCTTAAAAAAGCGACCCGTCATGCGTCTGAGCGGCTCGACGAATTTCGCGGTTTTGTACTGACGGAAATGTCCGACGGCATAGGCGACGCGTTCGCCTTTTTCGTTTTCAATCGCCAGCAGAACGCAGTCGCCGGCTTCGTAATAATCGTAGAAGGTTTCTTTGGAGACGCTGAGGTTGTACTGTCCGAGCTTTCCC
>CACYBR010000291.1 GCA_902772705.1 uncultured Planctomycetota bacterium | reverse complement strand
TATCCGTCTGACTCCGAATTGCAGGCTGAGATTGAAAAAGCTCTTGCGGCAGAAGGCGTTACTGAGGAACAGCGTAAGGAGCTTGAATATCAACGCGTCCACAGCATGACCTCTGAAAAGTGGGCGGCGTTCCTTAAAGATTCGAAGGGCGCAAAGTTCTTTGGCATTCTCGTCATCGTTGTGACGATCATTTTGTACGCCGTGTACTGGGCGTGATTTTCCGAAGAACAATCGCTTTGACGGCGGTTGACACACAGGCGCAGACTTGTTTTTCAAGTCTGCGCCTGTGTTAGTTTGAAACGGCGTGAAACGTCAGCCGCGTCTGCGTCCAGAAAAGGAAAAACCGCTTTGAGAAGGTTTCAAAGCGGTTTTTTTAGGCAATCGATCGGATAGGTTTTATTTTGCCGCGGCGTCTTTGATTTCCTGCTTTATTGACGCGACGACGAGGGGAATGAGAAGCTCCTCGCCTTGTCGCGTAAGATGGAGACGATCGCCGAGGTAGAGATCTTCGCGAACTTTGCCGTCTTTGTCACGAACGGCATTTTCAAAGTCGACGTAATAGATATTTGGATCTTCGTCGGCGATTTTTTTGATCCCGTCGTTATAGGCGCGGAACTTATCCCAACTCTTTTCGCAAACGGGCGCGAAATGGATTGCGCAGACATGAATCTTGACGTCTGGGTTCGATTTACGCAGCGCCGCGACAAACGTCTTGAAACGTTCAAGCGCTTGTTCCCCAGACGCTCCGCGCGTCATATCGTTGCCGCCGCAATACAGAACGACGCGCGACGGTTTGAAGGGGGACAACAGGCGCGCCGTTGCGACCTCGTTCCAGTCGCGCAGGGTTGAGCCTCCGAAACCGCGATTGACCGGCTGGAATTCCGCAAAATCGTTGGGAATTTCTTTCCATCGAGTGAAAGTGGAGCTCCCGACGAAGAACGTTGTTTCAGAAGTCGGAGGGTTTTCTGCGTCTTGTTTTTCGAAGTTTTTGACGGCCTTTTCGTATTTGAACTCCTGACTCTGTCCGGAGGAACAATTGAAAAAGACGCTGGTAAATGCCAGGATTACTGATAATACCGTTAGGTAATGATTTTTAAACGACATAAAGGAAACCTCTGCTGAAACCTGAGAAATCGACAAGACGATATGCTGTGGACGTCATAGACGAACGCAGAACGTTCGCTTTACGTTCTGAGCTAGCCGTATCAGGAATATGGAACTGTCATTTCCTGAAGAGGAAAAACCAGATGAGCAACGCGGACAAAGCGATCGCCGCAATTCCCATGTTACATACCTTTTTTGAAAAAAAAGCGCTCTTTTTCCCATACTGAGTGTAACGACGCTTCGAACGATAGCTTTGAGTTTTATACGCTCCTCTTTGATATCCAAACGACGAATGGTTTTGCTTTTGACTCTGCGGAGCGGTGGAGCGGTATCCGGGACGACTGGCGCGTTCGAATTCGCGTCGATAGGAATTCCTGCGTCCTCTGTTATTCGGCGCCTTCTGAGTCAATAAGGCGCGAATCGACGTATCGAGGGAGGTTGCCTCGTCGATAACCCGACCTGCAAGAGCAACGTCCTTATTGGCCGCTTCGGAGCGAAGAGTTGCAATTCTGCGGAGCTTACCCTGAATGGAGAATGGGATTTTTGCTCTGCCGTTGTTAAGTTTGGCATGTAGTCCGTGACCGACAACGCCATATTGTTTGGTCAAAAGCTCTTCGAGATCGTCGGAAATTTGCTGCAAACGCGTGAGCGACGAGTTTATCTTTGCGAGCGCGTCGTCAGAGCAGGTTAACGCTGGCATGACGTAGTTGTAAGCTTCTTTCACCTCTTTGAGTTTTTCTTTCGCCAGATCCGTGTTTTCATGAACCGCCTGATTCCTGAGCGTTGCGATCCTGCGAATCCTGCTACAGACATGGGACGGGAACCTGTCCTGAACGCTGGTCAGTTTTTCGTGGAGCCCACGACCTGACGCGCAGAAGCGTTTTTCAAGAAGCTGTTCCAGTTGCTGAGATATCTGAACAATTTGTGTGAATGCGTCGACCATTTCACGTAGCAAAAACACATCGGGGTGAAAAAAGCCAAAGAGAGACAAAGGATAGAGTCAAGCGTGGAACGGACGTCGGCTCAAATATCCTGACGACGTTGGGACGATTTGTCTTCTTTTCGTTGGAAAACGCGCTTTTTCGGACCCTGGCGTTTCTGGGGCGAACTTGAACTTTTAGCAAGTATGTCCCGGATTGCTTGATCAAGTTTGATCACTTCGTCTATATAACGATGACCGTCAGTAAAATCCCTATTTGCCGCTTTGGAACGGATTGTGGCGAGCTTTCTAATCTTGTTTTTAGCTGAGAAAGGCAGTTTTTCTTTGACGCTTTCAAGCTTGGCAAACAATCCCAGACCCGTTGCCCCGTACTTTTGAGCCAGAAGTTCCTCGAGATCGTCGGAAATCTTTTGGACACGATCCAAAGACTTGCCAATCTTTACGAGCGCAACTTCTGTATATTTTAAAGCAGGGGCGACATAGCTGTAAGCTTCCTTCACCGCTTTGAGGTTTTCCTCAGCAAGCGACGTGTCCTCATGTACTGCGTGATTTCTAATTGTCGCGATCTTACGGATTCGACTGCTAACGTGCGACGGGATTTTGGCCTCGATGCTCGTGAGTTTCTCATGAAGTCCTCGTCCCGTCGCGCCATAGCGTTTTTCCAGTCGTTGTTCCAGTTCCTGAGAAATTTGGACGATCTGCGTGAGCGCGTCTGACATGATGATTGAAAACACTTTCTGTGAACAAATGTACGAAAGACCGACGTCAGATTCTCGGGACGTCGATCGAACGAACGAGCGAAGTGAGAATCTCGTCGACGCTTCGACCTTCGATTTCCGCTTCTGGAGACATGGTCACGCGGTGGCGAAGAGTTGGGAGCGCCAGTCGCGCGACGTCGTCTGGCGTTGCAAATCCTCGCCCTTGAAAGATCGCGAGCGCACGGACGCCTTGGGTAAGCGCAAGACCTGCGCGGGTAGAGGCGCCGAAAGCGAGTCGGGGAAAATTTCGCGTTGCTCGCACGATCTTGTTGATGTAGTCGCAAAGTTGCGGGGCGACGTACACGTCGTTGATAAGCTGACGAAGTTCGAGAATTTCCTGTGCGTTGAGAACGGGTGAGATTGCCGCGAGCTTGTCTTTGACGTCGACATTCTTGCCGTGTTCAGAGAGAATCTTAAGTTCTTCGGTCTCAGACGGGTAATCTGCAACGATCTTGAACATGAAACGATCGATTTGCGCCTCTGGAAGACGATAAGTACCCTCTGACTCGATCGGATTCTGGGTGGCAATAACAAAGAAAGGAGAAGGGAGAGGGTGCGTCACGCTGTCGACAGTCGCAGAACTCTCCTGCATTGCTTCCAGAAGAGCGGCGTGCGTTTTGGCGGGGGCTCGGTTAATTTCGTCGGCCAGAAGGATTTGTGTGAAGATTGGTCCAGGGCGGAAGTTGAATTCCTGCGTCTTCATATTGAAGACGGGCGCGCCAATAACGTCTGACGGCATGAGGTCAGGCGTGAACTGAATACGCCCAAAATCGCAGCCAAGCGCGCGCCCGAGCGCGGACGCGAAGAGCGTCTTTCCCAGACCGGGAACGCTTTCGACCAAGACGTGCCCGCCTGAGAAGAGCGCAACGAGCGAACCGAGCATGAGTTCCGGTTGTCCAACGAAAACCTTGCTTAATTCGTTTTGCAGAGACGTGAAGATATTTGCGAAGCGCTTAAGCGTTGTGTCCGGTATGGCGTTTTTCACCACCTCCTGTTCGGAGAATGGAGTATTCGGCGCTCCAGACGCAGAAGCTTCCAGATTGACGGCGGATTGTTCGCCAACGCTGGTTTGCGGATTGGCGGAGGAAGTGGACGACGCGGCGGTGGATTCTTCGAATTCGTTCATGGGTCTGCCAGAATTTCCTGCTGGATGCGAAGGTGGACTAAAGATCGACTTGAAAGACGCGCGCCACAAAAGGCGACGACCTCACGCCTATAAAGTATATCAGTTTTTTTCTTTGAATGACGCCATTAAGGACAATATTTTGAAAGATTATTGCGTTCAAATTTCTTGACGTGTCAACGTTTGGCGCCTATATTAGACGTCCGTGGCGGATTTGAACCGCATTGATAAAGCTTTATGACTTTTCGGAACGGCTCGATTATATGTCAAGAACGCGCAGAAACGTCAAGATAAAACGTTTGCTTTTCGTGGCGGTTTTGTTCTTTGTCCTCGTCGGCATGACGGAAGACGCGTTTCAAGCCGGTGAGAACACGTCTCCCGACCTCGATCAGGATTGGTTCGTGACGACCGGAGAATTTGACGAATCCCGACCTTTTGAGGGCGTTTCCGCCGTCGGTCGCGTTATTCGCGTTGATGAAAAGGGCTTCGATACGGAAGATCGTGTCGAAGGAACCGAGAAACATTACGAACGTTTGCCAGGAACGTCGATTCTTCTGAAGAGGGCGGTCGATTTAGAGCGAACAATAGAACTGTGTCGTGAGGTTCGTTCATTGTCGCGCTTCGACGACCATGTCTGGCTTTCTAACGGAGACGATTTTCCATGCGAGGTTCTTGGTCTTGACAAACGTTTTGTCTATTTACGAGCGTTTGACGTCGACGTGAGAGCGCCACGTGGAAAGGTCGCGGCAATTCGTTTTCGGGACGTTCCGGCGCCGGTGAAAACGCAATAACGTCGCCTGCAAAGGACGATCTGGTCTGTTTTATTCAGTGAACGTCATAGGAAACGAGTTATGGACTTGTTGAAACAGTTGACTCCTCAATCGTTCGGGGATCCCGCGCTCATGCTTTTAGTAAGCCTGATTGTTGTGGTTGGCTCGATTATTTGGTTGCGGATAGGAGCCTTTTTTGCGCTTTTTTTAGGCGCTCTTGTCGTTAGCGCGTGGAGCGTGATCGTTCAGGGAGGAGCCTTTGACGCGGCGAACGTCGTAACGACCGTCTGTCAGGCTCTTGGAACAACAGCGGGCAATATCGGCTTGTTGATTGTTTTGGGAACCACGATCGGAAAGTGTATGGCTGACAACGGTTCCGCCGACAGGATTGTTCTGGCTTGCCGCCGGTTATTTGGAGAAAAGCACATACCAGCCGCGCTTGCCGGCGGCGCGTTCATTCTTTCGATTCCCGTATTCTACGACGCGACATTTTACCTTTTGCTCCCGTTAGCGAAGTCTGTCTATCGAGCCGTCAGAAAGAACTACATTCTTTATCTTCTCGCCGTAGGACTGGCCGCGACAATTTCGCACACCGTGATTCCTCCGACTCCCGGTCCAATCGCGGTTGCCGAGACGTTGCATGTTCCCCTGGCCACGTCGTTGGGGATTGGCTTGACGGTAGGAGCGCTCCTTCTTCCTTTTGCGCTTATTTTAGCCTGGGTTCTCAACAAAATTTTGCCCAAACCGAAGATTGACGCCGCAGTTCTCGAAGATTTCGGGACGACGGAGGAATTGCGCGACGCGACGAAAGCGGTTCCCGAAAGAGACCAGCTTCCGCCCCTCTGGCTCGCGCTTTCGCCGATTGTTTTGCCTGTTGTTTTGATCGCGAGCGCTTCTATCGTCAAAACGTTTTGCCATCTCGCCGATCCGGGAGCAGAGCCGGTCGTTTGGCAGAAGGCGCTTTTTTTCCTTGGCGACGCGAACGTTGCGCTTGGCGTAGCGGCGTTCGTTTCATGCGTAACGACGTTGTTTTCGCGCGCGCGTCCTTCTGGAAGGTCGGAATTGGAAAAGAAACTCACTGCGGCAATTTCAAACGCGGGGACGATTATTTTAATCACGGCGGCGGGCGGCGCGTATGGCGCGATGCTCCGTAATTCTGGGATTGGCGAAAGGATTCAGGAAATCTTCAGCGCAACAGGCGGACTTACAGGCGTAAAGATTTTGACCCTCGCTTTCTTTTCGACCGCGCTTCTTAAATCGGCTCAGGGATCGAGTACGACGGCGATGATTACGTCCGCGTCCATTTTTGCGTCGCTAGGCTTGAGTAGCGACGTTCTCGGATACAACCTTGGCTATCTTGGCGCGGCGATTGGCGTCGGGTCCTCCGTCGCCAGTTGGATGAACGACAGCGGCTTCTGTGTTTTTTCGAAGTCGTCTGGCGTTGCCGAAGTGGACTGCTTGAAGGTATGGACTGTAGGAACGGGGCTTTTAGGCGTTGGCGGTTTCTTGATCGTCCTTTTTTTGAGTCAAATTCTTCCGCTCGTATGACGCGTACAACGCGTAGAAACAAAAAGGCGAACGCCTCGGATTAGAGGGGTTCGCCTTTTATTTTTCAACGTTTCTGGAGATTGATCACCTTGAACCGCTGAGATTGAAGGTGAAGACCTCGGTCACGTCGTCAGAGCTCTTGTTGACGGGGAATGCGAAGTCAAGCGCGAGCGGCGCAGGTCCAAGCATCGGGATTGAGAAGCGCAGACCGACGCCAGGCGCGACGCGGTAGCGCCCCCATTTTTTGATGCTTTCCGCAACGGTTCCTGTGTCGACAAAAAACGCGAGCTGGAATTCGTCGCCTCCGGAGACCGGCACAAACATTTCAACCGTATTATAGAACTCGAAGTTACCGCCGACGCCGAAGCCTGTGTTCTGATAGCGCGGGGTGACTTCACGATATTCGAAACCTCGCAGATTCTGGGAACCTCCGCCATAATAGCGCTCATAGATCGGCGTTTTGTCGCCTGTCCAGCCCATGTGACTTGAAAAACCAACGACCCAACGACCCGTGCCGTCGACACGCTTGTGCAACGTCTTGTAGTAACGTCCGTCAAGCGTAACGCGTGGGAAGGTATAGTCGCCCAGACCAACTTCTCCCGACCCCTTGAGCAGATAGCCCGCGGAGGGCGAGTATGGATGGTTACGCGTGTCGTACGAAGCGGTGAGGCCAACCGTGTACATTCTGTTCGTGCCGAGGACTTCGTTGAGATCTGGAACGAAACCGACGGCAGGATCCTTGATTTTAACGTTGTAGAGGCCGCCGTTGAGGGTTGTGCTGAAGCGTGGCGTCCATTGACGTCCGACGCGCAATTCGCCGCCGTAACGCGCTTCAAACCATTCGTCAAAGGAGTGTTCGCCGTACAGGCCCGTGACTCCGAAGAGGTACTTTGTGTTAAACACGTACGGAACGTCCCACGACATGCGGTAGCTCTGGATGCTCGTTCCAGGACTTGCCTGAACGCTGAAGATCTGGCCGCCGCCGCGGAAGGCGTCCTTCCAGCCGTCGCAACGGAAAAGACTCGTAGGCAACCGGAAAAGGTCGAAGTTTCTTTCCGTGAAACTGACGTTGCCAACAAGACCGTAGTCCGAGTTGACCCCGATTGACGCTTGGAACATTCCAGTGCGACCTTCCTGCACTTTGACCAGAACAGTCCCGTCGTAAATTTCGTCGGTTTCCGGCGTGATCGGTTCCATGATTTCTTTGCCAATCGAACCGTAAACGCCGTCGGAAAAGCCGGGCGCCGAGTCGTCTTCGGTGCTTAGAACCGCGTTTGAAGAACCTGAATTGAGCGAATTGTAACCCGACGCTACGTTGGAGTTGAGCAGGTTGGCAGAAGCTCCGTTGGCATAGTCCAATCCATCGGTGAACTGAGAGCCTGCCGAGGACGCGTTTGTCGAGTCGTAAGGAAGGTACCCGCCGGTGGGCGCGGTCGAACTCTGCGTCGTGACGTCGGAGAAACCGCTCGGAACCTGGCGAGTTTGACCGCGGATAAGCGCGTTGGTTTGAGTCATGCGCTGGGGAACGACGACGTTAACGTGATCGGTTGACGTTGAGGACGGTCCGTAGGAGAGGAAACCGGGATCGACGTTCGAATCCATTGCGGGACGTTTAACCTGAGACGTGCTCGCGCTCTTCGTTTCCTCGTAAGAAACGTAACGTTCAGAGCGCGCGTTCTGAGCGACGGGCGCCTGACCTCGCGTCACGTGATTCTGTTCACGGGAAACACGCGTTTTTGAACTCTGACCGCGTGTCGTGTCGGAATCGCGACGAGCGTCTCTGGAGTTCTTCTGATTATCTTCAACGCTGGAGTCTCGGACGAGTTCGGCGCGTCCTGCGCTATTGAGCTTGTAAGATTTGCTTTCGTCAGGGATGACGGCGATTTCGGGAAGCTGTCCGTCGCTTGGCTTATCGTTGAAGTACCCGGACTGACGTAGCGTGTTTTCGCTCATACGGATTTTTTTACCGTTGAGTAGTTCCCCAGGGGATACGTCAAGCATGTTCAAAACGACGGGGGTCATGGTACGCGATTCCGTGCCAACGTAGTCGACAATGACGTCTCGAACGCGATAACGGTGATCTTCATTGATGTCGTATCGAATGTCGACAACGCCAACCTCGTCCGTGAAGATCTGGTTTGGCGTGACGTCGGCGCGAACGTAACCGAGGTCCTGATACTTATAACGGAGGGCGATTCGGTCCGCTTCAATCTCGTCAAAACGGTAATACGAACCCTTTTTAACCTTGAGAGTCTTGGCGAGCTCGTCAGATTTAACGACGCGGTTTCCATTGAAAACGAAGTTTCTGATCTTATACCGCGGGCCTTCGTCGATGATGTAGCGGACGGAGACCCAGGCGTTGTCTTTGCCGATCCCGCCGAACCATCGACCTTCTTCGTATTCGCGGTCAATACGCGCGTCGAAGTAACCAAGATTACGATAGTATTCGAGGAGTTTCTCTACGTCAGCGTCGAGTCGTTCACGAGTGAAGGCGCCGCCGATGAAGTAAAGGAATCCTGGTTTGACGGAAACAAGGCTGTGCAGACGCGCGCTACTGACAATGGAGTTGCCAACAAACTTCGTGCTAAGTACGCGCTGTTTGAGACCTTCGTCGATGAGGTAGACGACGCCTACGTCTTCAGGACGGTCGCCGCGAAGAATTTCGACATGAGGCTCGCCATAGTCCTTGCTTTTGTAGAATTCAATAATGCGCAAGCGACCGTTTTCAACTTCGTACGGATCCATGCGCGATTCGCCCGGTTTGAGCGCGAGTTCTTCAAGGATATCGTGTTTGGAGATCTTGCGATTGCCGACGACTTTGATGTAGCGCATCATCCTTCGCGGCGTCAAATCGAAGTTGACGACGACTTTGTCAGGCTTGTCGGGAGACCACGATGTGGAAACGGCAACGTCAATGAATTGCTTTGTCTGGAGTAGCGCGCGCTTGTCCTCTTCAAGACGCTGCTGATTGAATTTGGCTCCGATGCGCGTTTTAACGATCTTGTTGAACTGCTGAGCCGTCATTTCAAGACCGGAGATACGGACGTCTTCAACCGTAAGGTTCTTGAGTTCTGATTCGGAGAGAGGAGCCGATTCAAGGCTTTGTCCCTGTTTGACGTCCTCTTTTTTTGGAGTCTTCGATTCGATCCGATTGAGATCGGAAACTTTGTAGGATTCACGAAACGGTTCGTCGTCGCCGTTGGCAACGGTATGGTCGGTTTCCGGTTCCGAGAGAAGGTCGATCGGTTTGTAGGTTTCGCCGGTCGCGCTTGTAACGACGTTGTCGTCTACTCGGGAAGCGACGAGCGCAGGAGCATTGTCTTCGTTTGGAAGCGTTGCGACGGGCACGGTCGTCGGTTCTGGCGTCGTTACGGGCGTTGGCGTTTCCGGATTATCAGAAGGGGACGTGATAAGCGAGGGAATCTCCACTTCCGGGAACGGCGTCATATCCGCAATCGGGAAATCGCCCAAAACGACGTTGGAAGCGGACTCAGTCGACTCCGCAATCGGCGTTGTGGACGTTTCCGGATTAGAAAGGAGGCTGTCGAGCCCTGAATTGACGGAAGGCGTCGAGGCATAGAGCGTTTCTTGAGGCGCGTTCGACTCAACGACGTTGATCGACGACTGTTGCCGCACGGGCAGGGCGTCCTCCGTCGCATTGTCAACGATAGGGGCGGCGTCGAATGAATCAATTGATGGAAAGTCGTCGAGGGGCGTTGTGGCGTTGCCGGAGGTCTGAACCGGTTCCTCATCGCGCAGAGCGACGTAAGCGGGTTCGGAACCGCCGAGCTGATAATCGGCGAATCCCTGAGAAGGGCTGATGTAGCCTTCTCCCAGAGAATAGTCGGCAAAGCCGCTGGTCTGACGGATTTTTGGCGCGGCGTTAACCGGCGCCTCATGTTGGGCCGAAGCGATTTGAGACGACGAATTTTGAATTGTCGGCTGATTTGTTTGCTTTTTAACGGACGTCTGAGCGTCTTGGGACGGGCGTTGGTTCGATTGCGACGGTCCGACGGAACGCGTTTCCGTTTTCGCGGCGCCATTGTCGTACGTAATGACACGAACGCCGGCGTTTGTATTTTTCGCCGTTTTTTTGGCAAGAGCCATGTCGGGGATCCAGAGATCGTCTACGTCGAGAGGCGTTTCTCCACCGTCGGGATTGTTCAGATAGTCGCGATTGAGCGCGCGCAAGGCGTTGAAATCGCGGACAGACGTGCCAGACGCTTCCTCAGGAGTCGCGATCTTGGAGGTCTTGGAACTGGTAGTTTGCGCAAAGGAATGTTCGACGTCAAAATAGAACGCGCTCAGAACGATCGCCGAAATGGAGATGGTTGAGAGAAGCGACGTCAGCAGACGGTTCTTCGAGAAGAGACGACGGCTGGCAGTTTTGCGACCCATGAGGCGGACGTCCTGAGTAGCGCCAGAGGGCTTGAATTTCGGTAAAAAAAACATTCTTGTCGAACCTTTGCAAAGGCGTGACACGCCTGATAAAACGCGCTTTCGCACATCCATACTTTCGTATCGTCGGGGATAAGCCGACGTTGTTTTTCCCGGAGGCGTCCGTGTCGCCGGTAAAACACAACCTAATATGCGTAGGCTTGGCAAGGGTACAGAATAAAACGAGTCAGGACAACCCGAATTTAAAAAATTCCAGATAGGCGATATTGGGAGACTTTTTGCGACAAACGAAGCAGAGTTTTATTCCCTCGGAACTGTATAAAAACGCCGTCGTTTCGGCGCATTACCAGAACGACGGCGTTTGTCAAAAACAGAGTCAGGGAGAGGCGAACGCGATCACGAATGGCTCTGGCGATCAGCCTGAGGCGTATATGCCGGAAGGACTTTATCGGCATAGATCGGCTGGAATCGCGTTAGACGTTGACGTCCGTTAAGCATTGGCAACGCGAGCATGTCTTCGCCAACGAGAGGCTTGAGGTAGCGAAGGAAGTCGTCTGAGACGTCGTTACCGCCAGGAAGGATCCACTCCTTGGGGAACGTGCGCTCGCTGTTGGCGACTTCGGAGAGAGGCGCCTTGTCATAACGAACGTTGTAGATGAAGCCCGGTTCGCGCAGGATCGTCGACATATAGCCGCCCTGGCCGGTGGCGGCGAGTTCCGCGGCCTTTTGGCCAAGACGGTACGCTTCGTCGAGGTCGACAGTCGAGGCGTAGCCCATCGAATGACGCTGATCTGTGCCGGGGACGTTGCATCGTGCGGCTCCGCGTGTAGCCAGTCCGACAGAATTAAGGTAGTTGACGATTGTTTGGGCGACAGTAACCTTGCTTGCGCCAAAGTTGGTGTGCCCAAAGGAATCCTTGACCGCGCCGACGTCGCCTACGTTGAACCCTTCGCTCACAACGACTACGCAACGACCGGCCTGCTTGAGCGTTTCATTGACCTGTTCGGCAAGCTGTTCAAGGGTGCATGGGGATTCGGCAAGATAGATGAGGATAGGATTTTCTCGTTTTGGATCCGCCATACGCGCAGCGGCGGGAATGAAACCAATCTTTCGCCCCATCGCCTGAAGGACGAGAACGGGGTCGGCGGGGCAGGATCCTTTGTTTTCTTCATTGGCGTATTGAACCATATGGGTCCAGTACTTTGCAGTGGACGCGTATCCAGGGGTGTGATCAATGAGTTTGAATTCAGCGTCGCCGATATCGTTGTCGATCGTTTTGGGAACGCCAACGGCTTGCAGTTCCAGTCCTCGTTCTGCGGCGAGGATTGCGATTTTGTTGGCGGTGTCCATTGAGTCGTTGCCGCCGTTGTAGAGGAAGTAGCCGACATTATGAGCTTTGAAAACCTCGACGACTCGCTCAAAGTCTTCATTTTGCCAGGACTTGAGCTTGTAGCGGCATGTTCCGATCGAACCTGCGACAGGAGTGTAGCGCAGGAGCGCGATTTCTTCTTCGGGTTGGGCGGTTAAATCGAGAAGTTCTTCCTTGAGGACTCCTTCGATACCGTGACAGGCTCCGAAGACTGTCCCTATATTGTCAAATTCACGCGACGCGTCGATCACGCCGCGAAGACTGCTGTTGATAACGCAGGTTGGACCGCCGCTTTGGGCGACGACTAGGTTTTTACGTTGGGTCATGCCCGTTGTTCCTTCGCTTTGATTCTTAAGATTACCGCGTCGGTAAGCGCTGGACGAAATTAACAATAGAACGTCCTTCTGACGCGTCTTGTCTGGAACAATATAATCATTTTTTGGGAAAAGACAATTCGACAAGAGGCTTCTCGACAATCGTTCTATTTGGCGCCATAGCAGAATCCGTTTCTGGCGAATGGTTTATCCTCTTCTCTTCCTCTTACAAATTGGTCTGAATAAGAAAGCGTGGGGTTGGCAAGGAAAAGACGTTTGTGTAGAATGCGTCGTATTGGAGCTCCGGGAAGACCGTTTTAATTGCGTTGATTTGCGATTTTTCGTGATTAGCGCGAGATATTCAACGGTTGTTTTTGCATTTTGACTGGTCGTTTCAGAATTGACTCTGTTGCACCCCTTTCCTGATCTTGCCATTTTTTCAAAATTTTTTGGTTGAATTTTGAAAACGCGCTTTAACACGTTGTTAAAAGGTAACTTCCGGAAAAAGAACTGATATTGACTGTATCGTTAAAATTGCTATAATCGGACTATTCTGTAAAACAGGTAAGCAAGGAAGGATTTGGCGATTTTAACGATTTCGTCGATGTAGGGGATTCCCGTACGGCGATAAGCCGACGTCGAACGAGTGATTTAAACAATCGCTGAAGCTTCTGGGATATTTTGCCTGCGTAGCAGTGTTTGACGCGATTGCTTTAGAGAACCCAAAGGTAATCGTGTCGGGATGATTTTTTAATCGGACGTCAGTAAACGGCCGGCGACGGCGTCTTTACATAACATTATTGAGGGGTTGGAGCAGACAGATGGCATTTAAGACTGTTTTTACGACTGGCGAAGCGGCGAAAATTTGTAAAGTTAGTCAGCAGACAATTATTCGTTGTTTTGACTCCGGCGCTCTCAAAGGCTTTCACGTTCCCGGGAGCCGCTTCCGACGCATTCCTCGCGAGTGTCTTCTCGCTTTCATGAAGGAAAACAATATTCCAACGGACGCTCTTGAGAGCGGCAAGCGAAAGATCCTCATTGTCGACGATAATCCCGACCTTGTTGAGCTTCTCGTCAAGGTTCTTGAAAACGACGGTCGATTTGAGACCAGAACGGCGAACAACGGTTTTCTCGCCGGCGTGCTCGTTCGCGAATATCGTCCTGACCTTATCATTTTGGACGTTATGTTGCCTGATATCAACGGTCGAGACGTTTGTGTTTTTGTCCGTAGCGACAAGTCCCTCGAAGC
>CACYBR010000290.1 GCA_902772705.1 uncultured Planctomycetota bacterium | reverse complement strand
AACTTCACGCGCCTTCATTCGAGAAAAAGACAATGACTCAGAGATCCTTTTTAACGACGGCGTTTCTGCTTTTGGCGATCCTGATTGCCGGAGACTCGCTTTGCGCTCAGGAAACGGATACGACCGCGCCTGGCCCGATGACGATCGAACAGTTCGTCGACCCTCCAGCCTCGGTCAAGCCGTGGTGCTACTACTGGCAACTCAAGGGCAATACGTCTAAAGAACTTATCACGCGCGATCTTGAGAATATGGCGAGCCTTGGGTTCGGCGGACTGCTCGTTTTCGACTCCCGCCGATACTGGGACGACTACGCTTCCACAACGCATGTGCCCGTGCCTCTCGATATCAAATACGAGTTCATGTCCGAAGGTTGGCGGGAAATGATGACCTGGCTCGTGACGGAAGCGAACCGTCTCGGCCTTCAGGTCAGCTTCAATATCTCCGACAGCGGCGGACAACTGCGCGGCCCGTGGGATATGAAGGAGCTCGGTCCGTATGAACTGATATGGACCGAAGGAAACGTCAACGGCCCCAGAAAATATGTCGTCGACGTTCCTGTCCCGGAAGACAAACCGTATTATCGCGACGTCGCGTACTACGCCGTGCGCATAACGAGCGAAGTCTCCAGCGGGCGCGAGGCGATTAAACTCAACGACGCGTGGGGGCAGATCGTCGTTCCCAACGCGAACGCGCCGCAGTTCGATCGACTCGTCCGGCTCGACGAATTTGTGAAGGACGGCAGACTCGAATGGGACGTTCCCGAAGGCTGTTGGAAGGTTTTGCGCTTTGGCGCGACGCGGATCGGCGAGCCCGGCTGCGTCGATATCCTCAACGCGCGGTCCGTGGAAGATTATTTCAACAAGACGCCGGGAACGCTCCTCAACGACGTCGGCGAGAACGCCGGCAGGACGCTCACGCACTTTTACAACGTCTCATGGGAAGGCGTGCATCCGAACTGGACCGACGGCTTCGACGCGTTCTTCTCTCAGCGTCGCGGATATTCAATCTACGAGTATCTCCCGATCCTGCGCGGACTCGCGCCCGTCGGTCCCGACGCGGTCGACGCGAGCCGCTTTGTCGAAGACTACATGAGGACGATCTCCGACGCGTTTTGCGCGAATTGCTACGAAACGATCGGACGGCTCTGTCATGAACGCGGCGTGCGCTGGCATTCGGAAGACGGCGGTCCGTGGAATCGCCAGTCGCCCCTTTTCCGCGAGTCGGATATGCTCTCCTTCTGGGGTCAGAACGACTTTCCGCAGGGCGAATTCTGGATCGGCAGACCTGACATGTCGAACGCGACCTTTGCCGCGATGGCGGCGCATATTTATGGACGACGTAATATCTCTCTGGAAGCGTTCACGCACATGAACAAACACTGGTCGGTTTATCCGGGGATGCTCAAACCGTACGCGGACGCGAATTACGCCGCCGGCGCCAACTTCATGATCTGGCATACGTACACCGCGTCTCCGGAGGAACTGGGGAAGCCCGGCTTTGAATATTTCGCGGGAACTCACGTCAATTCCAACGTTACGTGGCAACCGTTCGTCTACCCCTTCCTGAAATATATGGCGCGATGTCAGCAGATGCTGCGTCAGGGCGTCAACGACGCCGACGTCTGCGTCTACGCGAGCGATAAGAACTATAAGGCCTGGGGATTCGGCGACACGTGGAACGCCAAGTCGCGGCTGGTTATGCCTGCCGGCTACCGCTACGATCTGCTCGATACGAAGGTTCTGGTCGAACGCCTCGAATACAAAGACGGCTTCTTCGTTCTGCCCGGGGGCGCGAGGTATCGACTTCTCGTCTTCGACCCCGTTTCTGAAGCGGTTCCCGTTGCCGTGATGCGCAAGCTCGCCGCGCTCGTCGACGTCGGCGCCCCCGTCCTTCTCGGCGAGCGACGTCCGACGCGTTCCGTCGGCCTGACCGGCTGGCCCGCGTGCGACGACGACGTTCAGAAGCTCGCCGAATCGCTGTGGAAAGACTCGCGCGCCAACCTCTATCGAGACGTGAATATTCAGGACGCGCTCGACGCGCTCGGCGTCATGCCCGCGTTCGAGGGCCCCTACGCCTTCACGAAACGCTCGACCGACGACGCGGAGCTCTATTTCCTGACCGGCGAAGGCCCGGGCGACTGCGTCTTTCGCGTCTGGGACAAGAAGGCGTCGCTGTGGGACCCCATGTCGGGCTCCGTCGTCGCCGCGAACGCCGAAGCGACGGAGGACGGACGCGTTAAGCTCGCGCTCAATCTTCCAAAGAACGGCTCGACGATCGTCGTCTTCTCCAATAATCTCGACGCGCCGGAACCGCTCGCGCCGAAAACGCGCGAGCCGCTCCTGCAACTGACCGACCCGTGGAAGGTTGCGTTCGACCCCAATTACGGAGGTCCCAAAGAGAAGACCTGCGAGAAACTGACGCTATGGAACGAGAACGCCGATCCCGGCGTGAAGTATTACTCCGGGACGGCGACGTACTCGACCGAATTCGAATTGACCGACGCCCAGCTTGAACATGAGCTGATCCTGACGCTCGGCGAGGTTCATGATCTCGCCAACGTTCGGCTTAACGGTAAGGAACTCGGCGTCGTTTGGACCGATCCTTGGGAAATCTCGATAGCCGGCGCCGCGAGAACCGGCCGGAACGTCCTCGAAATCGAGGTCGTCAACTGCTGGCAGAATCGGCTTATCGGCGACGCGGCGCTCGAACCGGAGCGGCGTATTACGAAGACGAACGTCGTGCTGGAGAAGAGCGCGGAGAAAATGCCGGCGTACCGCGGCTACGTTTCCACCGACCCGCTCGCGCCCAGCGGATTGATCGGTCCAGTCGCGATCGAAGCGGTGAAATAATCGCGTTTTTTCCCAAAATCGCGAAACGTTCCGACTCGTTGCAGACCGGCGCCTGAACGCCGGTCTGTTCGTTATTTCAGGCGTTTCAGGTCGAAAGACGACGTTGGAACGCAGAAAGATTTTTTGAAAAACTGAAAATAGCCAGTTGACGGCGCGTCGACGTCTGATAGAATCTCACAAGTCGTCAGTTGGCGATAAGCTTGTTAGTCGGGAAACCGATTTGCAGAGCTGTCAGACTTCGGTCTGAACGATATTTTACAAATTGGTAATGCAAGAGTGGCGTATTTTACAACACACTATAATTTT
>CACYBR010000289.1 GCA_902772705.1 uncultured Planctomycetota bacterium | reverse complement strand
TCCGGAGCTTCCCGCCATCCATGTGGCGGGGCGTCGTTCGGCAAAGACAATCGCGTCGAACGCGTCCGGGTTGGCCTCGTCGAGGGTTAGCGCGGACCCGCCATGCTGCGTCAGATTGCCCGGCGCCGCCCATACGACGAGCGTCTTCTCCACGAGCGTCGCCGCGTCCTGCGCACGGCCGGCCGGCGGCGTGAGAATCGCCAAAATCGCCGCCGCCAGTATGACGACGCTTCGCAAAGCGTTCCTGCCTATGAGGTTCATCGAGTCTTCTCCTGAGGATGACAAACAGTATAACGCGGCGTTGTGGACGACTCCAAAACCACGCGATACGCATTGTAATCCACAAGCTCCCCGATAACAAGAATTTGACCTGGAAACGACGTCGTTGGGAAGAGATTAGTCGGCAAGGGCGTTCTGGATTTCCTTTCAAACGTGGTCTGAAAGCCGCCGCCAACGTCAGACGCGCCGTAAACTCGGCGAGGTCGTGCGTCCGCTCCTCATCCTTCGGATAGCCGGAACGGAGCCGAACCATTCGCCAGAAAGAGTCGACGATCCCATACTCGACGAACTTCTGATAAATTGCGTTTTCGTCAGTCGAACGCATTTGACGCCGTTGAGCTTGATCGTGTCGAAAAGCTCGTCAAACTCTCCGGCCTCGTCGAGCCAGAAGATGATCCGACGTCAATAGAATTCCGGCGTCGGCGCCGCAAAACGAGATTCAATTCTTCAATGATCTTATTCGCGTCCATAACCGCGACTCCTCCATTAACAAATTCGAAGCCGACGCTGTTCTCAATGTTGAAAGATCGTTGAATTCAATATTGAATCTTGCGCTGACTTGCGCTGACTTTTTCACTGACTTCCACGCCGACTTTCCATGCGTTATTATCAATTATTTCAATGAGTTACGTAATTTTTCAACAAGCTCTTACGTCGATGAATCGCAGAATAATCGCTTAATTCAACGTTGAATTCAACGTTGAAAATTTCGACCGTTCGTAACGTTATAACATTCCGATTTTCCTTTACTTATCAAATATATTTCGCCTGATTTTTCAACTTTATTCAACGCGGAACCTTACTCGGAATCTTGCGCGGAAAATTTTAACTGCTTTTAAACGATTTGAAAACCCGTATCTCTTTGCTTAGTACAATGTTATCTATTCTTTTTAGCTTCGTTCTACGCGGAATCTTACGCGGACTCTTACGCGGAAAATTTTAACCGACTTTAAACAATATGAAAATCCGTATCTCTTTTTTTAACATTGTTTTATCTCTTTTTTCTTGCTTCATTCAACGCGGAATCTTGCGCGGAATCTTGCGCGGACTTTTTTTACAAAATTCAACATTGACGGACGTCGACCCAACGCGATTCAATCCGAATCCGAAGCGGAAAGGGTGTAAAACGTGTATTTCCCCCTTTTGATCGTCTTGACGCGACCTTCGCCAATCAATTTATGGAGCAGATAATACGCGTGATCCCGATCGCATTTACACAGTTCGACGACTTTCGCGCGCGTTATCTTGCCAAATTGTTTAAGATGACGACCGATGATCTCTATCTCTTGAGGAGTCGTCATCCCCTTCTGCCGCGTATATCCGATTTCATCTCCCGAGAGGGCGTAAACCTTAGAACTCAGCATATACCTTCGAGCGCCGCCTGCGCCGACCCCTTCGACCATTCCCCGTTCGACGAGTTGTTCGACCGCGCTCAAAGCGTCGCGCTTGTCCTTTTGGAGTCTTCGAGCCAAGTCGGCGAGGGGCGCGCGCCGCTCGTTTTTGAGCGTCGAGAGAACAATCAGCGCGTCGAGCGACAGCTGCGTCTTCGCTTGTCGTTCTTCCTCGACCAGCATCCGAATAAACGCCTCGTCCAATTCGCCGCTATTGAGCCGTAAAACCACGCTCGTTGCGGCGCTCGCGGAATAATCGGGGATTTCGCAACCGCTCTGAAGCATCGCGCGGTAGATTTTATCGACCCCGCGTCCCGTGCGCTCGGCGAGTCCGATTCTCTTGACCGCCTCCGCCAGAACTTTGTTCCGCGGCGTCGGCGCGACCGTCAGGATATTGTCGGGCGACACGCCTTCCGGAAATCCGCCCGGACTCGATATTTCAATCGACTTCTTCCGCAGTTGGACGCAAACGGCGCCGAGTCGGTAATAGTCGCGATGGACAAGCGCGTTGACAAAGCCCTCTCGAAACGCGTCTATTTCATAGTTCGGAATTGGAACGCGGAAGAGCCCGACTTGAAGTTCTTGCTCCGTAATACGCGCCTGAAAAAGCAGGTAGACCTTTTCAAAAATATCCAACAACCCGTCCTTCATCGCGGGCGGGTTCACAAGAACGTTGAGGTCGTCCATTACTTGGAATAAGACTTCGTTTCCCGGAACGTATTCCCGGATATAGTCTTCATACCCCAAAAGAAGGAGTCCCGCGACGGTCGGATAGAGGACGCCGTCCCGTTCTTTGACGAGTTCGAGCGACTTGTCTAACTCGTCGTCCGAAAGCTCTAACAACATTTTTTCGCCATGATACGTTCGTATCATCCCCCGGAGACGTTCCCGCTCCAGGGGACTAAGCGCCTTCTTCGCCGGGACGCTTTCAATGACCTGCGCGGATGGGTCGAAAACCTGAATCGAGGAAAGTCGCTGGATGATCTCTTGCGGTTGGAGCGCGACCGACTCCGGCGTTCCGTTACGTTTTAACCTTCGACGTAAATAACGTCCGTCCGACGTCATAACCAGTTGTCGCGACTCCTTGACCTCGACGATTAGCGCCGGGCGTCCCTCCCACCTTTCAATATGAACCGTAGGATATTGGGGCGGAACGGTATGCTCCTGGATTTTGGCGGCGACTTCCGTCGTGTTTTCGTGCTGACGGTCGAGACCGGAAACTTTTCCGTCGTCCTCGACCCCCAAGCATATAACGCCGCCGTCCGTGTTGGCCATCGCGACGACCTCTTTATATAATTCTTCCATTTTCAGAGGACCGCGATCGCTCTTAAACTCAACCGTCAAAGATTCTCTTAAAGGCTTATCCATCGTTTTGACACTCCCTTCGCTCGTCCGCGCCGTCGTTAGACGAATAAATCGTTCATTGTGACAACGTTAGTAAACGCGCCGCTATATTCGTTGCGTTTTAGACCGTAAGTTGTGATAAGAACGCTGTGAACAGACGTTTTGGGAGAGACTTGTTCGAGGATTTTTTCCGGTCTGCTGAGAAGCGTTCGGTAGTAACTCTTATCTACGGAGAACTCGCCGCTTGTAAACTTAATTTCGCACATGTCGACGACGTTGTCGTTTCGTTGAATCAAAAGGTCGATCTGGGCTCCTTCTTCGTCCCCGCCCTTTTTCGACCATGCGGAACTTGACGAAACGACGCCCGAGATTCCAAGGGCGTGCTTAATCTGATCGACGTGATTAAAGCAGACGTTTTCAAAAGCGAACCCGCGCCATGCTACGACCTGACCCGACGCCGTATTCTGCTGCCAGAACTTTTCGTTTGTCTCCGGCTGGCTCTGTATAAAATGCAGGTAAAACAGACAAAACGGATCGACGAGTTTATAATGCTCCTCGCGTTTGCTGAAACCAAAAGGAACATATCTGACGACAAAGTCGCTTGCTAACAGCGCGTTCAGATTCTTTGTTAACGTCCCCCCGTCCGTTATCTTATGTTTCTCGACGATCTCCTTTCTCGTAAAACCCGCGTTTCGTGCGTAAAGAAGTCGAACAATCGCTTTGATTGCCTCCGGATTCGTAAAAACCGAATCAAAGAGCCGATCATATTCATTTCGCAAAATCCCGTTGCGCGAAAAGAAAAGCCGATCGACGTTTTGAGCCAGACTCAGCTTTTTATCGATATATCCCAGATAGTACGGAATTCCTCCAAAAATCATATAGCTCTGGGTAATATCATATCGCGAAAACATCGCGCCCCTGTCTCGATAAAACTCTTCGCATTCTCGCAGCGTAAAAGGCGACAGCTTTATCTCATAAGTAACTCTGCCGTAAAGGCCGCCATGATTGTTGATCAGCTTGTCTAAAACCCACGAATTTGCGCTTCCGCATACGACGACCATTATATTCTTGCGACCGCACGCCCAAGTGTTCCAGAACCCCTCAAACGCTCTTAAAAAGCCGGAGCGGGGACTGTCAAGCCAGGGAAGTTCGTCCAGAAAAATCAGTTGTCTCGAGCCGTCGTCAATTTTCTGCAGAAATTGCTCCAATAATAAAAAGGCGTCCAACCAGTTGTCGGGCTTTCTACAGCGCTCCATTCCATGCAGAATCAGAGAGTTGTAAAAATGGTTCAACTGCGCTCTCAAAAGACCGTTGGCGTCCTCGTCCGCAGGGGAAAGTCCCGCGTGTTTGAACGTTACGCGCCCCGAAAAGGTTTCGTTTACCAAAAACGTTTTTCCGATCCGCCGTCTTCCATAGATAGCGACGAGCTCCGCGCGTCCGCTGTCGTATAATTCGTTCAGCTTTTCAACTTCCTGACTTCTTCCTATCATGCGTCCTGCCTTTTTATTCAGCGACGAACTTTGTTTTTTGGTCTTCGCCGCTCCGTAAAACGGCTTTTCATAGAATAGCGCAAAATAATCCCGAGATCAAGCCCCGGCGGTCCGGCGTTCGCTCTATCGTCGTCCACGGCCGACGCCGTAACAGAAACGCCGTTTGATAAAGAATAGCTCGTTCTTCCTCCGGAAGAATAATGGGGAAAAGGCGTCGTCGAGCAGATCGGTCTTGATTTACGAGACGCCTTTCCGGGCGCGAAAGGATTCTCCGCGCGTAATCTTTGGTTCATGAAGCAATGGTATTCTTTTTACGCGTCGGATTCGACAAGCGCGTCCCTTCTCGCCGGACGCGAAAGCCGCGTCGGCGGCGATTCGGTAAAACTGAAACAGGTTGTTTCAGAAACGAAACGTGAAAAACGGAAGCAGCTTGATTCAGAATTGCCGTTTCCGTCCATTTCTGCCTATGTTCCTTGGGGACGCCATATTCGCGTCGTTTAAAGTTGTCAAACAGTGAACGAGGCGTTGTTTTATTTCCAGAAGACGATCGACG
>CACYBR010000288.1 GCA_902772705.1 uncultured Planctomycetota bacterium | reverse complement strand
GAGTTCCTCGCAAACGATCCGCAGCTGCTCAAATCGTTTCTGCGCTTCTATCCCGATTCCCAGATAGCGTCGAATCCGACGATTTCCGATTCCGAACTGGCGCAGCGGCGCCAAGACGCCAAAAACGGCCAGCCATGTCCGAGTTGCGCTCAGGCGCGAAAGGACCTCAAGGCGCTTGAAAAACTCGTCGAAAAGCACAAGGAAGACCGCGTCGAAACGGCGTACGACGAGGAAGGCGCGCTCGGGTTCGTGCGACTTGGCGCCGCGTGGCAGTATCGAGCAAAGCAAAAGCCTTTTCCTTTGGCGGAAATCTGGGAGCAATGGCGCGACAGTCTGGGGTCGGCGGAACGGTTCGTGCGCGTCGTCTCGCTCCTCTGCGCGCAATCCTCGGAGTTGGACGACCGTATCGACTTCCTCTGCGGAGAAGGATTTTCAGAACCGCAAAAGCTCGCGTACAAGTCCATCGATTTGACCGTCTGCTCCTATCTCTGGGAAAAATTCGGCGATCATGAAACGCTCGTCGATGCGTCTCTGGCGCTCGCCGAATGGTATGCGCGGTCATTGCCCCCAGAAAACTGCTTCATTCCCCCGAAATCGCACGATCGCTACTGGTGGTCCTACGAAGATTATGAAAGCATAACGCGCCATCCGCAGATTTACTGGCTCTTCTTCGGACTCCTCAGCTTCTGTGGCAAAGGACCTGACCCAACCTTCGCGGCGAGGGCGGCCATGTGGCAAAGGTTCAATCAGGCGATACAGACGGCGTGGAAAGACGATCCGCGGCGAAAAAAATGCGCCGAAGACTACGTCCCCACTGGGGATATCGACGCGAAATGGGACTGCGCTCTACTGACCTTCAGGCCCGAAGCGGCGCGCAAAGGCAAATTAAAACTGGATTTCGACGACTATCTCCTCGCGGCGTTTCAAGGCGAACTCTCTGAACGCGCGCTCGCCGAATTTGCGCTCCGTAAGGAAAACGTCGACCACGCCGTCTTGACTACGTCGTCGATCTCGCTCTATGAACGCGTTCGTCAAGGTCGGATTCGCAAGAACGACATGCTCGGACGCGTCGTCCAAAATTGGGGAAAAGTCGGCGATCGTGTCAAATACTTCCTTGGTAAGACGGAGAATTTCTCACCCGAAGATGAAAAATTCATGAGCTTCGTCGACGCGTTTTACGCCAAGATTACCCCCGTAATCCTTGAAAACGAACTCCGACGAGGCGACGCCGAGACTCCGTGGTCCGGCGCGATCCACAATCTCCAGTACAGCGTCGGCGCCGAATATCTCGGGCAATTCGTCGCGGCGCTTGCCTCCGCGCCCCTCAAAGCGGACGTTTGGTACAGCGACAGAGATCGCAATTCGAATTTAGGCTGTCTGATCGCGACCTGCGTCCCGTCTCCCGACGACGACGCGAAATCGTTCGCCAAAATCGTCCGGCAGTACGCGATCCCGACCAAAAGACTCGTCGAGCTGGCGCTCTTCAATCCCTCGTGGTTGCGCTTCGTCGGCGAGTATCTTGGCAAGCCGGGGTTTGAGTCCGCCGCGTTTTACTTCATCGCGCACGTTCGCGAGGAGTTCGACGAAGCGACCTCCTCGATGATCTCGCGTTACACGTCGCTCACGGAGGACGAGCTGCTCGCGGGCGCGTTCGACGCTCCGTGGTTCCGTTCGGCGTATGACACGCTCGGCGAAAAGGATTTCGCGCTGCTCTACGACGCGGCGAAATATATCGCCGCCGGCGTCCGGCATGGTCGCGCGCGCAAGTACGCGGACGCGGCAAACGGCAAGCTCGACGTCGCGGAGACGGAAGCGCTGATTCGCGAGAAGCGCAACAAAGACCTCCTCGCCGCGTACACTCTGATACCGCTCAAAGACGAGCGCGACACGGCGCGAAGGTTCGCGTTCGTCCAGGAATTCGTCAAAAGCTCGCGAAAGTTCGGACCCCAGCGCATTGCGAGCGAACGGATGGCGGCGACGGTCGCGCTCAAGAATCTCGCGACGATCACGGGCGACAAGGACGTCGCGCGGCTCACGCTCAGGATGGAGGCGTATTTTGCGCAAGAAACCAAGCCGTTCTTCGAACCCCATAACGTCGACGATCTCGTCGTGCGCCTGAGCCCCGCGCCCTCGGGAGGCGTCGCCGTCGTCTGTACGAAGAACGACAAGGAGCTCAAATCCGTTCCTGCGAGAATCAAGAAGGACCCGTACGTTCTGAGTCTGAACGAGGCCAAAACCGAACTCAACGCTCAGTATTCCCGCACGCGCGCGTTCCTTGAAGAGGCTATGACGGAAGGGCTCGAACTCTCCGCTCAGGAATTGCGCAATCTCCTTGACAATCCGAATCTCCGTCCGCTTGCCGAAAAACTGATATTCCAGTCGGGCAAACGCTTCGGAACGCCCTGCGACGACGGGCTCCTCGACGCCGACGGCAAGCTCTCGCGCTGGACCAAAAATCAGACGTTTACGGTCGCTCACCCGTTCGATCTGTACAAGTCGGGAACGTGGGGACAATGGCGTCGCCGCGTCTTTGAGACGAAAACGGCGCAGCCCTTCAAGCAGGCGTTCCGCGAGTTGTATCTGAAGACAAGCGAAGAGCTCGAACGCTCTGAGACGGCACGGTACGCCGGCTATCAGATTCAGCCGACCAAAGCGGTCGCGCTGCTCAAGAAACGCGGATGGACCGTCGACTGGTACGACGGGGTCGCCTTCTATGACAGACGTCGTCGTATCTCCGCGTCCCTCCTCGGGCAAGTGGACTGGTTCTCCCCCGCCGAAATTGAGGCGCCGACGCTCGAAGGCGTCAGCTTCTCGGGAGTCAAGACGATCAAGGAGGTTCCGGACGTTCTCTTCTCGGAGATTATGCGCGACGTCGATCTTGCGGTCAGCGTGGCGTACGCAGGCGGCGTCGATCCTGAGGCGAGTCATTCGACGACGGAAATGCGCGCCGAACTGCTGCGACTGACCCTTCCGATGTTCGGACTCACGAACGTCGAGGTCGATGATCGACGCGCGATCATTAAAGGAACGCTCGCGAATTATCTCGTCCATCTTGGCAGCGGCGTCGTTCATCAGGAGGGGGGCGCGATGATCAATATCCTGGCGGTTCACTCTCAGCATCGCGGCAAGCTCTTCCTGCCGTTCGTCGACGACGACCCGCAAACGGCGGAGGTTCTGACCAAGATTCTCTTCCTCGCCGAAGATTCGAAGATTCAGGATCCGCACATCCTCGAACAGATCGACGTCAACAACGCGGCTCGGTCATAATCAAACGTTTGCCGCGCATAACGCAAACGCCGCGCGCCCGGACGGCGGTTTCCGGGAGCGCGGCGTTTTTTAGTTGTTCACAGGGCTCGGACAAATCGTCGTTCGTACGTTTATTTCGTCAACGGCCCTGCCTTGAGCTCGTCGCGATTGAGAAGCTCAAAGTCGTCCTTTTCATAATCGCGAAACTTCGGTTCCAGCCAGCGCGAATGAGCGTCCTGACCCGTCGTCTGACGATATTCGTCCCACGTCAAGAGCGGCTTTTTATGGCTCGCGTCGAAACCAAAATACTTATCGCCCTGATAATGCTCCTTGTCGGGCCAGACCCAATAGACGTTGTTGTCGATATGATATTCCCCAACGCGGTCGTGCCAGAACTTGATGAAATACTCTGAGGAATCGCAGAAGACGTTGTCGCGAATCGTAACGTCAACCTTTTTGCAGGTCAGACCATACCCCAGAATCGGCGTCGCAATCTTATTCGGGCGCTGAATATGACTCCAGTCGCGCCCGCAGTCGACGCAGAGATTGCGCTCAAAGACGCAGCCTTCAAGAACCGTCTCCTCGTGATCAAACCATATCTCAAACGCCTGTTCGCAACGGAACATGACGCAGTCGCGAATGACAAGATTTCGCGAAACGTCCTGACCCGGTCCCTGAGTCGTCGTCGCCGTGTCGTAGACGCGCGAGAAGCGACAACGTTCGACCGTGCAGTCGATCGAGCCGTCCCAGAACTCGACGCCGTTGCCGAAGCGCACGCGCTTGCCCGCGCCTCCGCCGCCGCCAAGATCGCCGCCGCCGATCCAGTCGAAGTCGCAGTCGCGAATCGTCACGCGCTCCGACGTAAGACACGAGATCCCGTGCCCGCCCGTGTGCGTAAACGCGAGATTTTCTATCACAACGTCATGTCCGGAGCACACGCAGCAGTGCGGTCTCAGAACCGCCTCGATCGACGCGTACTTCTCGCCCGGATTCTCATCGAGCTTAAGATAGACGCGTCGCGCGTCGACGTCGTACCAGAAATCGCCCTGCTCTTTGACGTCCTCGAGGGTCCATTTCTTAAAACCGGGGTATTCGCGACGATCAAACGTCGGCGCAAATCGTTTCGTCGCTCGCTCCGGAGACGGCTCGACGGCCCCCGGCTCGGTAAAGACAAGGTTCCCGACGTCTTTTCCCAGATCTTCCGCAGACGTCTCAAGCTCGCGCGCGCCGACGACCACGAAATCAAACGTCGCGCCCTCGGGAATCGTCGCGCCCAGGAAGAAGGAAATGCGCCCGTCCTCCGCGTCGACGTTCGTGTGGAAAATCAGGTCATACTCCTCCCACTTGTCGGTAATCTCCATATCCGTCGAGAGGGTCTCGCCATAATGAGACCACGGCCTGCCGCTCATCATGAGCGTCAAAACGGAACTGGGAAGCGTAAAAGGCTTCGACGACCTCGCGCGAATCTTCAGCGCAATATAACGCTCGGCGCGCACCGGAAAACCTTGATTCGTTAGCTGGAAATAGGTCGCCACGCCGCCGGGATTCTCGCAGACGACGCGCCAACCCTCCGCTCCGTCGAGGTCGTCGAATCGTCGCTCGTCGCAGGAACCCTTTGCCGATTCTTCAAGATAAACGAACCATTCGCCCGACGCGAAGCGCGCGGTCTCAGGACAGGGATCCTCCACGTCGCGAAAACTCGGTTCTGGCGTCGCCCAGAGTCCGTCGCGGACGCGGCTCCAGAGCGAGGGATCGCTCAGGTCCGCGCTGCTGAGGATCCGAGGCTTTTCGCCGTCGCCATACGCTCCGTAACGAAGCGCGTTCCCTTCCTCTCCCGACTTTGTGCGTAGCGTTCCGCGCCAGACGCGTCCGCGGCGAAAGAGAACGGAGTCTCCCGGCTGAAGCGCCGCGTGGTTGACGCGTTCAAGGGTCCGCCACGCGCGCGCGGGCGATTGGCCGGACGCGGAGTCCGCGCCGCGCAGCGCGTCGACGTAATATTCGGCGGAATAAGCCGGCGCGACGGCGTATGTCGTCGTAAAGAGCGCGACGGTAAGGATTATTGATTTCAAACGGTCGGTCATTAGTTCTTCCTTTCTGTCGTCATACGAAAAACCGGCGTCGGACGCTCAGGTTCTTCCCAAAGCTGCGCCAAAATTATACAATGGCGTAACGGCAGGGTAAACCTTGCGCAAAAATCTTTTGTTACAAGGAGAATAATCATGAAGGAATTGTCCGTCGTCGTGCCCGTCTTCAACGAAGAAGAGAGTCTTAAAGCCCTGTACGGCGAGATTGACGAGGTGGTCAAATCGCTCGAGCTGGATCTTGAACTCATTTTTGTCGACGACGGTTCGACCGACAAAAGCTGGACGGTGATCGAGGAACTGGCTCAAAACGATCCTCGAGTTCACGGAATCAGATTCCGACGTAACTTCGGCAAAGCCGCAGGCCTCGACGTCGGGCTCCACGCGGCGACCAAACCGATCGTT
>CACYBR010000287.1 GCA_902772705.1 uncultured Planctomycetota bacterium | reverse complement strand
GCCGGGCGGCTTCGTTCTTTACGTCGCGTCCTTTCTGGGACAGTTCTTCTACGTTCCCGCGCTCGGAGGGCTGATCTTTGCCGCGTTAATGGCGCTCATGCGCCGGCTTGCGCTCGCGCTCTTCACACCGCGCGACGCTCGCGCTGGAATCGGCGCGTTTATCGCCGCGTGCGTTCCTCCGGCAATCGTTTCGATCGCCGCAACCTGGCGTGGGTATTCCGTCTTTACGCCGTTTGAGCCCGCCGCGCCCTTTGCGCCGACCGTCGGGATCCTTGTCGCGTTCGGTTTTGCCGCAGTATGGCGTCGTTTCGTCGTCTTCGCGCCGAATCGCTATCGCGAGCGCGGACTCGCTTTTGTCGCCGCCGTCGCGATCCTCTATCCGCTCGCGGGCTTCTGGGGACTGCTGGGCGCCGCGCTCGCGCTTGTCTGCGAGCGATTTGCGCCTCTTGAAAAGGGCTCTTCCGTCGCTGGTTCGACGTCGGCGCCTCAACAGAATCCGCCGTCTGGAAAAGTCGCGCATGGTCGCGTCGATCGGTCAAAACGCGCAGGGTCGCGCGCGCCGCGTAAGAATCCAGACGCGCCGAAGCCGCCGCGCGCCGTTCGCAATCCTAAGACGCTGATCGTTGAGCTCGAGGCGCTGGCGATTCTGGTCGTCCCCATACTTCAATTCTGGCTCGCGTTTTATCGTCGCGTGAGCTCGTCGGCGATTTTCTGGACGGGCGCGCTGGAACCGTGTCTCGACCTCAAGGACGTGCAGACGCAGCTCGCCGCCGGCTGCGCCGTCGCCGCGCTTGGGGGCTTCTCGATATGCGCCGTCTTCGTCGCCAGCCTTACGCCGAAAAAGAACGAGTCGGGACGGTCGACAAAGGACCGCTCGCGAAGAATCCACGCGCTCTGCGCGTTCGCGCCGCTGATTCCCGTCGTCGTTCTCCTCGCGGCTTACGGCGACCGCAATTTCTTTGCGCTCTGCGCATGTTCGCACGCGCTTGTCAACGAAGACTGGTCGGGAGTCCTTGAACGGGAAGCGTCGGCGCCGCGCCCGACCGGCGCGCTTGTGGGCGCGCGCAACGTCGCGCTTTTCCGGCTTGGCGCGCTGGGAGAACGCGCTTTCGAACGTCCGGTCGACGGCGCGCGCGTGACCCCTCCGACCGGCGGCGACGAGCCTGCCGCGCTTACCGACTCGATTACGCTGAGCTTTGGACTCGCCAACTCGGCGACGCGCGTCGCAACGTATTACCTCGTCCAGACCGACGACCTTTCGGCGCGCTTTATTCGCACGCTTGCAATTTCCGCGCTCGCCAACGAAGAGTACGAGCTCGCGCGGCGCTACGCCGCGATTCTTCAGCGCACGCTCTTCTATCGCGAACTGGCGCGCGAGATTATGACGGCGGCGAACGAGCCGGCCGGAGACTCGCGACTGGCGGTCGAATCGCGCGCAATCCGCGCGTTGCGGCCTCAGAAGGACCGGTTCGTTACGAGCTATCCCTTTTTTCCGTTCCTGCAGGACGTTTGCGTTGACGACTGGGAGACGGCGGAGCGTCCGGCGCTGGAGATTATGCTGACGAACCTGCTGATTCAGCGGCGCGTTGACGAATTCTCGACGCGGCTGGTCGCGGCGCTCGACTCTGGACGGTTCGACGACGCTCAACCGTTGCCGAAGAGCTTTCAGGAGGCGTGGCTGCTCTCGTCTGACCGGCGCGACCCGGCGTCGGCCGAGTGGGACAAACTCGTTTCTCCCGACGTGAATCGTCGATTTCAGGAGTTTGACGCGTGGCGGCAGGGCGTCGATTTTAATTCGCACGAGGGGTTGCGCGCGCTCTTTGAGAGGTTCGGCGATTCGTTCTGGGGATATTACTTCGATCCGACGACGAGTTACGCGCAGAATAGCCGCAGAGGAGTAACCCGATGATGAAACGCATTCACAAAAAACTTCTCGTCGCGCTCGTCGTCAGCGTTCTTCTCGCCGTCGTCGTCCATTATCGACTCGCGACGCGTCCGCGACACGCCGAGCATGATCCGGACCTCGTTTCAACGCGCTATCCCGATTACGACGGCGTCGTCGTTCCGCGCAATATTGCGCCGCTCAATTTTCAGATCTTTGACGACTATCCTTCCCGAGCGCATCTCGTCGTCGTTTCCGGCGCGAAAGGGCGTCCGATCGTCCGGCGAGGGAAGAAGATACAGCTGCCCGAGCGCGCATGGCGACGACTCGTGGACGCAAACGTCGGCGGCGCGTTGATCTTTACGCTCTATCTTCGTCGCGATGGAAAGTGGGTTCAGGGAGACGCGGCCTGCGTGACGATTTCGCACGATACGATCGACGAATGGGCGCACTATCGACTCATCGAGCCGAGCTACGAATATGGCAACGTGATCTCGCTCAACAGTCGCCAGCTTTCGAGTTTTCGCGAATACTCGTTCGTGAGCAACGAATCGTTCGGGCAGAAGCCGTGTCTGAACTGTCATTCCTTCCAGGATCGCGACGCGGAACGATTTCTCTTTCATTT
>CACYBR010000286.1 GCA_902772705.1 uncultured Planctomycetota bacterium | reverse complement strand
TGTTGATTTTGATATACGAATAAAGGGGCAAGTAGGATTAATCGGCAAATGCCATATGTTCCATCCTCAAAAATTTTCAAAAAAAACGCTTTTTTCTTGTCAATTTTAGGGGTTTCTGGTAAACTGGACTAGAGTCCGGATTATCCGTTTTTATTTCGGGGAAAAAGCGTGTTCAGACGGTAATTACAGGCATGGTTTGCGGCGGGGGCCGGGAACTATGCGGGTCTGTATCGCGTCTTCGTAATAAAAAACGTCAAATCGCGTTTTCCGTGCAAGCGTCTTTCCGAACTGGTCGGATCCCCTTGATGATCTACGTCGAGGGGCTTTTCCGAGCGGCGAAGGAGCGAGACGGCTGTTTCGCCGTTCGAATTCACGCGCTTAAAGGCGCGTTCAAAACGAAAGGCTTCGCGACGTCGGATACGGACGCGGCGGAAAAAGAAACGCCTGGCTCTCGGAGTTCCCGTGAGGAGTCGCTCTCCTTGCGGTCCGTGAGCTTACTCGTTTCACGCGGTTACATTCATTTCCATTCCACGTTCGTTCTCTTTCGGTTCCGTGATGGAGAACTTACTGAGGACGGCGCGGGAATATTTCCTTCAGGAGTATATGATGCGTTTATTCAATCGATTCAACGGCGAGTCTCACAACAGCGAAGACAACCGTGAAAATAAGGTCGTTCGCGGACGTAAAAACGACGAGGGGAACCGTCGCGCGAAGGGTGGTCGCCATAACCTGACCGCCCGCAAACTTGGATTGGAATCTCTTGAAGAGCGTCAGCTCCTGTCTGTCAATCCGGTTGGCAACGCGGAGTATCAGGATATCCGCGAATCGTACTCGAATCTTTCTCTCCCCGAGGATCTCTCTCAGATCAACGTGATCGAGGTTTCCGAGCTGACGGCCGACGCGCTTCAGGCGGCTGTCAATCAGGCGGCTCAGACCAAGAGCGACGATCTCATTGTTTTGCGAACCAGTTCCGACAGTTACGTTCTCAACCTTGAGTCGACTGCCGTCAACGTGAACATCGACTCCGAGAACTACGGCAAGTTGACCGTCGTCGGTCGCGGGTCGGACGCGCTTACGATCGAAACGGTCGACTCCAACGCGTTTACCGTTCTTCGCGGCGACGTGACCTTTGACGGCGCGCTCGTCTATAATTACTCTAACGTCGAGTATACCGGCGACATGTTCGTCGGGACCAGAGACGCGAAGATTACCCTTGGCGACTCGCTCGTTATTGTCAATCAGATTGCGACGACCGACGCCCAAACCGGTCAAACCACGACTTCTTACGTGGTCGACCGCGTCGCGACCCCCGAGGAACTTGCGCAGTCCGGTCTTTCCAACGCGACGGCGACGAGCGGCTATCGTACGATCGCCAATCCGCATACAGACGGCGCAGACGACTACAACTCCGTCCGCAACAGCGTGCACGCCGTCATGAGGACGAGGTACGACTATTTCGGATACACTCCTTCCGAGTACCGCGTCGTGAGCGCCAACCGCATTTACGACGCCGAGAGCGTTGGCTACGCCGGCTGGGTTGGGACCGTGGCGAACATGCTTTCCTACACTGGTTGGGCAGAGCAGGCGGGCTTCTCGACGCGAATGACGCTTTCCGACGGGACGACCGTGACGTACGACAGCGTGGAAGACGCGGTCGCCGCATATTTTAAGAACAACTTTATCGATACCGGCGCCGGAACCGCGACAAATTGGGGGATCCGCGCCGCTAATATTCTTGATTATTTCTTTGCCGGCAACGACAAGAACTGCTTTGGTGAGAATTACTCGGCGCTCACGAACACGATCGAAGGCGGCGGATTCTTCCAGACCATCGATTTTGGTCGAGTCGGCGGTTACACGGCGGCGAGCGATTCCATGCTTCAGGAAATGCTCAGCTGCCTCCGTCGCGGCGACGCCGTCACGCTGGAAGTCGTCACGACCAGCTCCACGGGCGGTACTTCGCGCGAGTATGTTTCCGTATGGGGTTATGTCTATGACGCCAGTTCGCGCACTTTCTACGGCCAGACGACCAACCAGGCGGCAACGACGGTCGGACTTATCTGCTCCAACCCGACCAGAAGCGCGTTTGAGCAGGAAGTCACTGACTCGCGGTACAACAATACGGAAAACAATCCGCGCACGTTCACGCATTATGTTGATCGTAATTCGACAAACGGCGACGTGTATGACACGTATCACACGTACCTTCTGAGCGGTTCAGGCTCAAATCTTACGCTGGTTCACGCGCCGTACACCTATCTTGACAACAACGGAGCCGTTCAGGGCGCCATAAACTTCCCGGAAGGCTTTAGCTTCTACGGTTCGAACAATACGCAGTATGTAACCTACACGTCCCGAATCGTCGGCTTCTCCTGGTTGCAGCAGTACACGGCCAATCTTCCCGGAGTCGCGATTAACAGGGACTCCGTGTTGTCTCTCGAGAGTATGCCGGGCAACACGGACAACGTCATTTACCTGTATTTCGGCGGCCTTGACGGCGCTGGCTGGGATGGAAACGAACATCCGCAGTTGAATATGGACAACGTTGACGGCTTCAGCCCGGTCGAGTTGCGTATGATCGAGGAGGTCTGGCGTCGCGTTGCGGAAGACTATGCTCCGTTTAACGTCAACGTAACGACAAGCGAAGCCGTTTGGGCGTCTGCGGCGCGCGGTATCCGTTGCGTCATTGGCGGCTACGATCCCAGCAAGGGCGGCGTCTCCGGAGTCGGATCTTACGGCGCGAGTAAGGCGGACAATTACGTCTATCCGTTCTCCCTCAGCTTGAACGCCAAGAACATTGCAGAAGCGGCCGCGCACGAGATCGGTCACTCCTTTGGTCTGAGTCACGACGGTTATGAGCACTCCGATTACTACGACGGCGAATACAGCGGCACCAACACCTGGGCGCCGATCATGGGCACGGGTTACAGTTCCGACATTACCCAGTGGAGCAAGGGCGAATACGTCGGCGCGACGCAGTTGCAGGACGATATCGCGATTATCTCGGCCACGGTAGGTTTTCGTGAAGACGCGATCGGAAACACGATCGAAGACGCGGCTTCGTTGTCCGACTACTACGTCGACATTGACATTAATACGCCCAGCGACGTCGCGGGCACGTACAACGTCGTTAGCTATATTGAGAAGAGCACGGACTACGACGTCTTCTCCTTCGTTTCCAACGGCGGAACCTACGTTGTCGACGTTTCCGGCGACGGCGCCGATTCCCGTTTCATCAACCCGAACTTCAACTGGACGACACGTCGGTACAGCAACACGGAAAACGCCGCGTTTGCAGGACTGTACTACGCCTCGACCTATAACTATACGAACTTGAACGTTAAGGTCGAACTTCTCGATTCCACCGGCGAGATTCTTCTGCTCGACAAGGACGGCAAGATTCTTAAGCTGTCCTTTGGCGAATCGATTGTCGTGCGCGATTCGGATTACTATTTCTACGTCGTCGACCAGTTTGGCAAGAAGGTTTACGACGACGAAGGGCGCCTCAAGGACGGTTATCAGGCGGTTGACGACACGGTTTACTCCACCTTCTCGCACTTTGTCACGCCAGAGCTGGAAGCGGGCGAAACATACTACATTCGCGTTACGGGCGTCGGCGAAGGCAACCCGTCCACCACAGGTTTCTCCGACTACGGCAGCTTGGGTATGTACACCCTGAATCTGCATGAGAGTTACGAGAACTTCTATATTGACGACGAGCAGATGGACGTTTCGGACGTCACGTACTCCACGGGCGTTGACAATGTTCTGAACTGGCAGGAAGCGTTTGTCTACAGTGGACGTCGTCTTGAAAACGGCGGGACCTATCTTGGCAATACGCTGACGTTTAACGAATCCCTTTCCGGTTCGACGTTCAATCTTCAGGACACGTTGCTCTTCGGACGCTCCACGTCGCTAGTCGGTCAGCCCTACTCGCCCAAACGTTTCGTTTTGGACGCGATGAACGCCTGGGATTCGACGAACGACAAGCCCGGCATAACGATTGACGCGAACGAAAAGTTCCGCGCCGTATATGTCGACAACACGACGGTTGAAATGTACGGTTTCACGATCACCGGCGGCGTTGCGGAAACGACGAACGTGATCTATTTGTACTTTGGCGGACTCGCAGATGGCGATACCGGCTGGAGCGGCGAGCTTCATCCTGCGTATGACGTCGACGGCGATCCTACGACCTTCTCCGCAGAAGAGCTTGAGCTCATCAATCAGATTTATCTGTATGTCGCAGAGGATTACGCGCC
>CACYBR010000285.1 GCA_902772705.1 uncultured Planctomycetota bacterium | reverse complement strand
TCTCGCCCGCGTCGGACGAGGAATACCACTGGAACGTGGCAGAGGTCGTCGGGATGGTGGAGGCGGTCAGCGTGTCGCCCGTCACGAGGTATGCGTCGTGATCGAGCTCGAGACCGAAGTTCGTGAAGGAAAATTCCTGCGTTTCGAGCGTGTAGCCGTGTTCGTCGACCGCGACAACGCGGAAATCGCCATTGTCGCCGACGTTGAACATTCCGATTGTGTAGGTCAACGTGGCGCCGTCGTCAGAAAGAAAGGCGTTGCCGGAGGTTACGGCGCCGTCTTCAACGGTGATCGTCGCGGCCTTTTTCCATCCGGTTGACGAAGTGGTTGAACTCTTGAGGAAACGATATGCCGCCGCGTTTTCGACAACGTTCCACTTCAGTTCGACGCTACGGCTTAAAGTGACGTAGTCGCTGAATTCCCCGTTGCCGACGAGATTCACATGAGCCTTAACGACAACTTCGGCGCCGGATCCTTCGGAATTGTTCGTTCCGGTCAGGACAATCTTGACGTCGTTTTCCGCAGACTCCGGGGTATAGGAGTAGAGACCGGCGGCCTCGGGAATCTCGACGTCTTCCTCGCCGATTACGTAAAACCAGGCGATGTTGGCCGAAGCGTCGTCGGCGCCCTTTAAGCTCGCGTTAATTGTGTCGCCGGCTTTGAATTCCACAGCGTCGACGTCGAGGCTCACGGGCGTGAAGGTTCCGGCGTCAGAGATGATGAGCGTCGAAGCGTTGAGCTTTTCAGCGTTATTGTATGCGAGAATCTTGTAAGAATACGATTTGCCGACATAGATACCAGAGATGGAGATATCCGATTCGGTCGTTTTGGCATAGGTTAACCATGATTCGCCGCCGTCGCGAGAGAGCAGGACGCGGTACATTGCGGCCTCTCCCACGTCGGACCAGTCAAGAGCGAGGATTCGCTCGTCGGCGTTGTAAGAGATTGTGGACGAACAGGAACTCGCGATAATTGTGACGTCAGAGACGGACCCCTCGGAGTAACCGGTTCCAGTCGCAACGACCCTGATAGGATAATCTGCGGCGGTAGGAACGTATGAGAGGCGCCCTCTGGCGTCGGTAATCTCGACGTCGCCATTGCCAGTCGCGTAGTACCATTTGATTGCAGCGGAGGCGTCGTCGGCGCCGGAAAGCGCGATATCGATCGTATCGCCCGCCTGATATGAATTGACGGTCGATGCGATCTTGATAGGCGCGAAGGTTCCCTGGAGAGGAACGTCGAAGAGTTTGTCGTTTTCGTTGACTCCGTAGACCCTGTAGGAGTAATCGCCGCCGATGTAGACTCCCTTGACCGTGCACGAGGTCGCGGCTGGATTGTCGGCGGACGTCGTCTTGTAGTAAGTAATCCATGTTTCGCCGCCGTCGCGCGAGATCTTAACGTTATAGCTTGCGGCGCCTTCAATCGGGTTCCAGCTCATAACGTACTTATTGGCGACGTCGGTCGTGACAAACGTCAGATCGCCTGTCGAGGCGCCGACGTCGACGGGGTCGACAACGGCGTTAGAGAGGTCGGCGGTCGCGATAATCGCAACGTTCTCGTTGACGAAGGGAGCCACGTTCATCGGGGTCGCGGAGAGCATCTCACGATTTTCCAGCGTTTCAAGACAGAGCGACCGCCAGGAGTTGTTGTGCTTGTTCCAATTTTGTTTTCGGTTGTATTTCATCAAGAGAACCTCTCATAATGAATGAAAGTATTGTCCCCGCAACGATTAGGGCTTCTATCGTCGCCGCAGTTGTCATCATGATCCCTCTGCTTCTACTAGAGACGCATAGTATGTTCCCGAACGGTGGAATTATCAGAGAAACAGCCGAATCAGGTTGAATTCTACGTCAAATCTGAAATAGGTCAATATTGTTGACAACGGGAATTCCAACGCTATGTCAGCGACCGTTCACGCCGTCGTTTCCAGAAATAGATCGAATGTTCCGTCTTTTCGTTTATCCCCCTCTTTGTTCAAAAAAGGCCTCTCCCTCCGGGAGAAGCCTTTTTTATAAGGAAAGTCAGACGAAGATTACTGTCGGATCATTCGAAGAATTCGTCAAAGAAATCTGCGAAGGCTTCGTCAATGAGCGCGTTGGAGGAGGTCTGAACCTCGTAGGCGCCGAGGTCGACCGCCGCGCCGACGATTCGCGTGTTGCCCGCGAGGTCGACGTTTTGTTCAACCACGGAATCGTCGCCAGAATCGATCACGGAGATCGTCGATTCGTCTGTAAGCGTCACGATTGCGGCGTTTTCGTTAATCGTGTAGTCGGCGTTGAGCGGGCTCGTCGAACCGGCCGCCGCGATCCAGAGCACGCCAGAGACTCGCGCCGAACCTGCGTGAGCAAGCGTGTTGCCGACGGTAATGTTACTACCGCTAAGGTTGGTCGTATTGCCCCAGAAGATCGAGTTATAGATCGAAGTTCTGCTGGCGCTCGTCTTGACGCTGATTCCATTATTGTTGACGAACGTCGAGTTAACAATCGTCAACGGGATAGCCGTTGACGCGGTCGAAGCCGAGTTAATAGAGCCAGGAATACCGGCGAAGAGCGAGTTCTCAATCCTGATAGACGATTTGTTAGAGTTGTTTCTGCTACCCGAGTCGATAAAGAACGCGGGCATTGTCACGTTGGAGCCGCTCGACGTATTGATGAAGGAAGAATTGGAGACGGAGGTGACAACGCCGCCGCTACCGCTGTACCCAATTTGCTGGAAAGCGATAACGGACCCTTTTGCGGCAGAGGCGGCGCCTGCCGCGTAGTTTCCGTCGAACGTCGTGTTTGTGACCGTGAACTCAGTTAGGTAATTTGTATTGTTGAGGATATAGAGCGCGCCGCCGTTGGCGTTGGTGTGATTTCCGGTAAAGGTCGAGTCGGAAATAATGAGACTCGTTGCGGTACACTGAATCGCGCCGCCGCCCTGGTATGCGCCTTTCGAGAAGTTGTTGGTAAACTCGGAGTTGGAGACCGTAAGACTGTGGTAATTCACAACGGCGATCGCGCCTCCCGCCGACTGGGTTACTCCGGACGTCTTAACAGGTTGCGACACATTGTTGGTAAAGGTCGCGTTGTTGATCGTCGCCGTACTCGTCGGAGTTGTTCCGAGCGGCCCCTCCAGGTAGATTGCGCCGCCCGAACCGCTGTCCTTCGTTACGACGTTGTTCGAGAAAGAGACGCCGTCCACGACCAATTCCGCCTGTTGCAAGCGAATCGCCGCGCCTTTGACTTCCGACGTGTTGTTAGAAAAGACGGAATTTCCCGAAATATTGAGCGAACCGCGCACAGAATAGATCGCGCTGCCGGAGTTGGAATCAAACGTCGAAGCGGCGATGTTTATTGTTCCGTTCGAAGAATCGATCGCGCCGCCAAAGGACGCGTTATTGTTCAAGAAGGCAGAGTTCGCGATCGAGACGGTCGTGTTGGCCGCGAGCGTGATCGCGCCGCCCGCCGCGTTCTGGATCGTGATCGAATCGAGCGAGAAAACGGTATTGTTCGATTCGACCGTGAAAACGCGCGAGGTCACGTTGGAGCCGTCGATCACGGCGGTAACGTTGCCGAGCGCGCTTGCGTCGACGTTCAAACTCGAACTGATCGTGAAGCCTCCGCCGGTCGGAGCGTTGCTGTAGTAGTCGCAACTGTGCGTTTCGCCGGTATCTGCCGCGAGCGTAATGACGGCGTCTGTGGAACCGTCAAAGACGGTCGGGTCAAAGACAATCGGATCAGACTTGGTAATCGCGCCATGCGCCAGAAGATATTGACGATAGAGGAGCGCTTCACGGAACGAGATCAGTTGGTCGTTCTCGTCGAGCGTGTCCGCCGCCGTTGTGACGACGATGCTCGGAGACTCCGGTCCGCTCGGTCCGGATTCTTCGTTCCAGCCAGAGAGCGTTCCGTCTCCAATCGCGCGGACGCGGATATCGTAGTTGACGTAGTTCGAGCCGTTGACGTGCGTCGCGGTAATCGTGCCGTCGCCGTTGTCGACGTACGTGACCTGCGTCATGTTGAGCCAGACGGGATAGGCTCCGCTGTCGTAATAGTATTCGACCTGATATTCGTCGGCGTTGTCGGAGGCGACGAAGGTCATATTCAGAACGTTGTCGCCGTCGACGGAGACCTCGAGATCAAGGGGCGCGGAAAGAACGCCAGGCGCGGCGTATGCGACGGACGTTTCGCCCGTTTCGCTGGTTGCGACAACCTTGTATACGAGTTGCGCGGCGCCTTCGTCGGCAGAGATCGCGTAGGATTCCGAGGTCGCGCCGGTGATTTCGGTCCAGGTCGCGCCTGCGTCAGAGGAGGAATACCACTGGAACGCAACGGAGGTTGTCGGGATAACCGACACTGTCAACGTGTCGCCGGTCGTGTCGTACGCGTCGTGTTCGAGCTGGAGACCGAAGTTCGTGAAGGAGAAGTCCTGCGTTTCGAGCGTGTAACCGTGTTCGTCGACCGCGACGACGCGGAATTCGCCGTCGTCGCCGATGTTGAACATGCCAATCGTATAGGTCAGCTCGGTTCCGTCGTCCGAGATAACGGCGTTGCCCGAGGTTACGACGCCGTCTTCAACGGTGATCGTCGCGGCTTTTTTCCATCCCGTCGACGAAGCGGTCGAAGCCTTGAGGAAACGATAGGTCGTAGCGTCTTCTACGACGTTCCATGTCAGTTCGACGCTGCGGGTTACGGCAACGTAGTCGCCGAACTCGCCGTCGCCGAGGAGATTCGTGCGCGCCTTAACGACAATTTCAGCCTCGGACCCCTCGGATTCGTTTGTTCCTGTCAGAACAAGCTTGACGTCGTTGTCTGCGGTCGCCGGAGCGTAGGAATAATGTCCCGCAGCCTCGGCAATTTCGACGTCGCCCTCGTCGGTGACGTAAAACCACGCGATATCGCCGGACGCGTTGGGGGCGCCCTTGAAGGTCGCGTTAATGACGTCGCCGGCGTTGAATTCCGCAACGTCGACGGCGAGTCCTGCGGGCGCGAAGGTTCCGGCGTCATAACCGACGAGAGTCGTGGTATTGAGCTTCTCGGCGCTGTTGTAGGCGTAAACCTGATAGGAATAGGATTTGCCGACGTAGATTCCACTGACGGTTACGAACGAATCGGTTGGCTTGGAGTAGGTGACCCATGTTTCGCCGCCGTCGCGAGATATCAGAACGCGGTAAATTGCGGCGTCGTCGACGTCGTTCCAATCGAGCGTAACCTGATGGGAGTCGGCGTTGTAGGAGGCGATGAAGCCGCCGGACGTTACGATCGTGGTCTGAGAGTTGGAGCCTGTGGAATAGCCGGTTCCCGTCGCAACGACCTTGATCGGATAATCGTCGGTGGTCGGCGTGTAGGAGAGGAGCCCTGCGGCCTCCGTGATTTCGACGTCGCCCTCGTCGGTTACGTTGTACCAATTGATTGAAGCGGAAGCTTCGTCAGAGCCGTCGAGCGTTACGTTAATCGTGTCGCCCGCCTTATACGAGTTGGAGGACGCGGTAATCTTGAGAGGCGCGAAGGTTCCCTCAAGGGGATCGCCGAAGAGTTTCCCGTTTTCGTTGACCCCGTAGACCCGATAGGAATAGGTCTTGTTGACGTAGACGCCCTTGACGGGACACGTGGGCAGAGTCGGATCTTCAGAGGAGGTCGTCTTGTAATAGGTAATCCACGTTTCACCGCCGTCGCGCGAGAGCTTAACGAGATAAGACTGGGCGTCCTCGATCGCGTCCCAGCTCATCGTATATTGATTGGCGACGTCGGTCGCGACAAAAGTCAGATCGCCGGTCGAAGCGTCCACGTCGCCAAGGTCGACGACGGCGTTGGAGAACTCGGCGGTCGCGACGATTTCTGCGGTCTCGTTGGCGACGACGGCAGAATCGATTGGGGTTGCGGAGAGCATCTCGCGTTTTTCCAGCGCTTCCAGACGGAGTAAACGACGAGCGTTAAAGGATTTGTTCCAGCTTTGACCGATTGTCATGACAACCCCCTGAAGAATATAACAGCTAATATTGCAACGTTTCGGCGATTTTCTCGCCGTCGCGAAATAAAAAATATCCCCTTCGACGCAATTGTTACGATTTAGTTCCTGAAAAACGGCAAGATCGTCCCAAAAACGCCTTGTAAATGATTCTATATCCGCAAATAAAAGAGTCAATCTGGCAGTCTTCAATTAATTCGCCAGTCGTTCTTTTTGTCTTTTGCAATACGTCGATTATTCCGTATTTCAGATTCTCCTGATCCGACTTTCAAAAGAAAAAGGGCCTCTCCTTATTAGGGAGAAGCCCTCGTTGGCAATTCAAGTTAAGCGGCGATTATCGTCGTATCATTCGAAGAATTCGTCAAAGAAATCCGCGAACGCTTCGTCGACGAGCGCTTCGGAAGAGGTCTGAACCTCATAGGCGCCGAGATCAACCGCAGCGCCAACGATACGAGCGTTGCCCGCGCGGTCGACGCTCTGCTGAACCTTCGAATCGTCGCCAGAATCGATAACGGAGACCGTCGAGCCGTTCGTGAGCGTAACGGTCGCGGCGCTTTCGTTGATCGTGTGGTCGGCGTTGAGCGGGCTCGTTGAACCGGAGACCGCGACCCATGGAGAGCCGGAATAAGCCGCAAAATTGACGTTCGTAAGCGTATTGCCGACGGTAACGTGACCGCCTTCGGTCAGGAAGTCTTTCCTGTTGCCCCAGAGGATCGAGTTGTAGATATCGGTCGTTCCGAAGTTGCTGATCGCCGTGACGGAATTATTGACAATCGTCGAGTTAACAATCGTTAGCGGAATCGTCGTCGCCTTTGAGTAAATTGAGCCCGGAATACCGGCGAAGAGCGTGTTCTCGACCCTGACGGACGAACCCGCGCCAGAGCTAACGGAATTCTTGTCGAGGTACAACGCGTACGACGTAACGCTGGAATTGTTTGACGTATTGAGGAAGGAAGAGTTAACAATCGTCGTAGCAACGCTCGCCGTAGTTTTATATCCGATGCTATTGAAGGCGATAACCGAACCATTAGAGGCATAGTTTCCATCGAAAACAGTGTTTTCAATGGTGAATTCAGCCGCGAGACCTTCGACGTCGTTGAGGAAATAGATCGCGCCGCCGGTCTGTTTGGCGTGGTTTCCGGTAAAGGTCGAGTCGGAAATGACGAGGCTCGTGCCATTACACCTGATTGCGCCGCCGCCTTGACTGCCGCCGGCCGACTGATTGCCGGTGAACGTGGAGTTGGAAATCGTCAAACTCTGGTAATGTTGAACGGCAATCGCGCCTCCCGCCACTCCCTTGGAGGCCGTGTGGGGCTTAACCGCGTTTTCGGTAAAGGTCGCGTTGTTGATCGAAGCCGTGAAAGCGGAGGCGTTCGTCGAGGGCGTCGCCAGCAAGATCGCGCCGCCCATGACGCCGTTTTCCGTTACGACGTTGTTTGAGAAGGAGGCGCCGTCAATCACGAGATTTCCCGACGAAATGGCAATCGCCGCGCCGGAGACGTCCGAGGCGTTGTTTGAGAAGACGGAATCGCCAGAAACGTTGACTGTTCCGCCCGAAGCGTAGATCGTTCTGCCTGTGTTGGAGTCAAAGGTCGATCCGACGATGTTGACGGTTCCATTGGTCGAACTGATCGCGGAACCGTTGGACGCGGTGTTGTTCGTGAAGGTCGAGTTCGTGACCGTGACGGTTGTGTTCGTACCCGCCGCGATGACGCCGCTTGTCGCGTTCCGGACGGCAAGGCTGTCAAGCGAGAGCTCAACGCCGCTTCCTGCGACCGTGAAGACGCGCGTTCCAATATTGACGCCGTCAATCATAACGTTGACGCCGCCAAGCGCGCTTGCGTCGACGTACAGACTCGAGTCAACCGTGAAGCCGCCGCCGGTCGCCGCATTGTCGTAGTAGTTGCAACTGTACGTGTCGCCGGTATCCGCCGCAAGCGTGATGACAGCGTCTTCGGAACCGTCAAAGACGGTCGCGTCGAAGGTGATCGGATCGGTCGGGGCAACCATGCCGTGCGACAGAAGGTACTGGCGATACAGGATCGCTTCACGGAGCGAGATCTGGTAGTCGTACTGATCGAGGACGTCGTTGGCGGTCGTAACGACGAGGCTCGGACGTTCCGGTCCGGTCGCTTCCGCCCAGTCGGAGAGCGTTCCGTTCCCGACGGCGCGGACGCGGATATCGTAGTTGACGTAATTCGCGCCGTTGACGTGCGTCGCGGTAATCGTGCCGTCGCCATTGTCGACGTACGTGACCTGCGTCATATTGAGCCAGACGGGATAGGCCGCGTTGGCGTAATAATACTCGACCTGATATTCGTCGGCGTTATCGGAGGCGACGAAGGTCATATTCAGAACGTTGTCGCCGTCGACGGAGACTTCGAGGTCGACGGGCGCGGTGAGAACGTCGGGCGCGGCGTATGCGACGGACGTTTCGCCCGTTTCGCTGGTTGCGACAACCTTGTATGCGAGTTGCGCGGCGCCTTCGTCGGCAGAGATCGCGTAAGATTCCGAGGTCGCGCCGGAGATTTCGGTCCAGGTTGCGCCCGCGTCGGAGGAGGAATACCACTGGAACGCGACGGAGGTCGTCGGGATCGTGGCCGCAATCAGCGTGTCGCCGGCCGTGTCATAGGCGTCGTGATCGAGCTGGAGTCCGAAGTTCGTGAAAGAGAAGTCCTGCGTTTCGAGCGTGTAGCCGTGTTCGTCGACCGCGACGACGCGGAAATCTCCGACGTCGCCGACGTTGAACATGCCGATCGTGTAGGTCAGCTCGGTTCCGTCGTCCGAGATAACGGCGTTGCCTGAGGTTACGACGCCGTCTTCAACGGTGATCGTCGCGGCTTTCTTCCAACCCGTCGACGAGTCGGTCGAGGCCTTGAGGAAACGATAGGACGTAGCGTCTTCTACGACGTTCCACGTCAGCTCGACGTTGCGGCTTACGGTGACGTAGTCGCCGAATTCGCCGTCGCCAAGGAGATTCACATGAACCGAGACGATAGCCTCGGCGCCGGACCCTTCAGAATAGTTCGTTCCGGTCAGGACAATCTTAATGTCGTTTTCCGCCGTCGCGGGAGTATAGGAGTAGAGTCCTGCGGCTTCGGCAATTTCGACGTCGCCTTCGTCGGTCACGTAAAACCACGCGATATCGGCGGACGCGTCGGACGCGCCTTTGAGCGTCGCGTTGATAGCGTCGCCCGCTTCATATTCCGTAACGTTAACGGCAAGGTCAACGGGCGCGAATGTTCCGGAGTCATAACCAACGAGGGTCGTGGCGTTGAGCGTCTCGGCGCTGTTGTAGGCGTAAACCTGATAGGAATAGGATTTGCCGACATAGATTCCGTTAACGGTTACGTTTGACTCGGTCGTCTTGGCGTAGGTGGTCCACGTTTCGCCGGAATCTCGGGAGACAAGGACGCGGTAGACTACGGCGTCGTCGACGTCGTTCCAATTGAGCGTAACCTGATGGGACTCGGCGTTGTAGGAGGCGGAGAGCGTTCCGGACGTTACGATCGTGGTCTGAGAGTTGGAGCCCGTTGAGTAGCCGGTTCCCGTCGCAACGACCTTGATTGGATAATCGTCGGAGGTCGCCGTGTAGGAAAGGAGCCCTGCGGCTTCCGTGATTTCGACGTCGCCCTCGTCGGTTACGTTGTACCAGTTGATTGAGGCGGAGGCCTCGTCGGCGCCGCTAAGCGTGATATTGATCGTGTCGCCCGCCTGATACGAGTTGGAGGACGCGGCGATCTTGAGAGGCGCAAAGGTTCCCTCGAGGGGATCGCCGAAAATCTTGCCGCTTTCGTTGACCCCGTAGACACGGAAGGAATATACGTTGTTAACGTAGAGACCCTTGACCGTGCACGACGGCGCGGTTGGGTCTTCGGCGGAGCTCGTCTTGTAATAGGTAACCCAAGTCTCGCCGCCGTCGCGCGACAGCTTAATGACGTAGGACTGGGCGTCCTCGATGGCGTCCCAACTCATCGTAAACTGGCTGGCGGCGTCGGTCGCGACAAAAGTCAGATCGCCGGTCGATGCGTCAACGTCGCCAAGATCGACAACGGCGCCGGAGAATTCGGCGGTCGCGACGATTTCAACGGTCTCGTTGGCGACCGCGGCAGAATCGAACGGGGTCGCAGAGAGCATCTCGCGATTCTCTAACGCTTCCAGACGAAGCGAACGACGAGAGTAGCTGAATTTGTTCATGTTTTGACTGATTTTCATGAGGATCCTCCCTTGGCGATCCGGAATGTTTATGGAGTTTGGCGAATCTTTCGCCCACGAAAACGACAGAATAAACTTCCCTGACGTGAAACACGACGGCGGCGCTTTCGTAACCAGAAAACCCACCGCTTGAATTGTACAATAAGAAATTGATCGGGTCAAGTGCGACCATCGCATAAGACGCGTGTTTTCAGTCGCCTTTGTCTTATGCGATTGCCAGTCGATATCGTGTTGCTGTTTTTCTTTCTTGTTTAGACGTTCAAAATAAAAAGAGCCTCTCCCAGAGGGAGAAGCTCCTTTCTTCACTTAGAGTTAGAGTCGGTCATTTTCGAATCATTCGAAGCTCTCTTCAAAGAGATCGGCAAAGGCCTCGTCGACGAGCGCGTTGGAGTCGATGATTTCGATATCGCCGGTTCCAGTCTTGCGATAATTGACGTCGTTGTTTTCGACGGTCGAGTTCATGACCGTGATCTTGCCAGCGGCAGCGTTTGCGACGCCGACCGCGTTGTTCGTGATCGTGCATTCGACGACGTCGATCGTGCAGAGCGTGGATTTGCCGTTCGCGTTAAAGACCGCCGCTTCCGAATCGTTCGTGAGCGTGGAGTTCGTGAGCGTGATCGAGCCGGCCGTGCGCGCGTTGCCACTATAACCAAACAGAGCGACCGCGTTCTTGTTGCCGTTAAACGAGGAATCGACGATGGTGACGACCGGATAGGTCGGCTGGTTGACGACGTTGCTGTAAACGAAGACCGCGCCGCCGAAGGAACCAGCGGCGGAGTTTGTTGTCGACGAGTTGTCGACGAACGTCGAGTTCGTAACCTCAAGGGTGTTGTTGAAGCCGCTGACGGAGATCGCGCCGCCGCCGGTGGGCCAGTTTGTCGTTCCGACAAAGTTGGTCGTGTTTCCGGTGAACGTGGAGTTCGAGATAGTCGCGTCAACATGCGTCCCGACGCTGATCGCCGCGCCGCCAATCGTTCCGTTGAGGACCGCGTTGTCGACGAACGTGGAGTTCGAGATCGTGACGATCGTTTTGACTCTGTCAGAGCCGGAGACGGAGATCGCCGCGCCTCCTGCGTTCGCTCTGTAGTCCGTTTTCGTACTTTCAACAGAGTTGCCTGAGAAGGTTACGTTGTCAAGGGTCAGCGCTTTGGCGTAGTAGGAGTAGATCGCCGCGCCAGTCACAGAGTCGCCCGTCATCTTCGCGTTCGCAATCGTCAGGTTGGAAACAGCGAGTTCGGCGGAGGCGTTTTCGGTCCCGTAACCGTTGACGTAGAAGACGTGGTCTTTCGTATTGGCGCCGTCAATCGTGACGTCGAGGTCGTCGCCGTCGATCACGACTTTTGAGGTGATTCTGAAGGTTCCGCCCTTGGCCGCGTCCGTGTAAACGCCGTCGTAGGTGTTGGTGGAACCGTCGTCGGCGACGAGTTGGATCGTCGCGCCGTCGAGCGCTTCGTCAAAGGTAATCGGGTCGTTCGCGGTCGCTTCGCCCTTGGAAATGAGGTAGCCGCGATAGAGGAACGCTTCACGTAGCGAGATGAGGTGGTCGTACTGATCGACGATATCGTCGGCGGTTGTAACGACGAAGCTCGGATCTTCCGGCGAACCGTTCCAGTCGGACCATCCGTCGGCGGAGGTCGCGCGGACGCGGACGTCGTAATCGACGTAGTTGGCGCCGTTGACATGAGTCGCGGTAACAAGTCCGGTCGTCTCGTCGACCGTATAGGAGACGTTCGTCAGGTTAATCCAGACGGGATAATCCTGATCGGCGAGATAGTATTCGAACTGGTAATCTTCCGCTTCTTCAACGTTCGTGAAGGTCATGACGAGGAGACCTTCGTCGTTGACCTCTTTCGTGAGATTGAGAGGATTGGGAAGAATGTCGGGCTCGGCGTATGCGACGGATTCGCGATTGGCGTTTTCGTCGGTCGCGACGACCTTGTAGAAGAAGAGTTTGGCGGCGTCTTCCGCAGAAAGCTCGAAAGTCGGCTCGTTCGCGGCGTTGATAGCGATCCAGGTTTCGCCCTTGTCAGAAGAAGCGTACCACTGCCAGGTCAGATTTTCGACTTCGGGAGCCGTCGTCGCGATAAGCGTGTCGCCAGACGTGTTGTACGCGTCGTGGTCAAGTTCGAGTCCGAGCGAGGAATAGTTGACGACCTGTCGCTCGACAATGACGTTGTTCGCGTCGATCGCGATGAAACGGAAGGTGTTGTCCACGCCGGCGTTGAACATTCTGACCGTCTGACTGGTCGCGGCGACGTTTGCGACTTTGACCCAGCTCCATGTTCCGTCGTCGTGCGCGGCGTACTTTTGAACGGCGTAGCGCTTCGCGCCGTCGATAGCGGTCCAGGACGTGTCGACGCTCCGGGTTACGGTGACATAAGGATCGAACTGAGCGTTGAGCGCAGAATCATGGACGACAATCGTAACCTCGGCGTTGGAGGCCTCGTTTCCATCGGTTCCGTCGACCGTGACCTTAACGTTTTGCGCTTCGACCGTCGGATCGGTCGCGTATTCGGTCTGTCCAGCCGCTTCCGTGATTTCAACGTCGCCTTCGTCGGTCGTGTAATACCACTTAATGGAGCTCGGATCGTACTCGCCCTTGATCGTGACGGAGATCGTTTCGCCAGCGACGTAATCTTCAACGTTGGAGACAAGGCTGACCGGCGAGAAGACGAGTTCAGTTGAGCCCGCGGCGGTCGCGTCGGATTTGAAGGAGGTTACGCGCAGCGTGTACGAATGGCCGGCGACGAGGTTGTCGACGGTCGCCGACAGATCGGTCGTGGTCGCGGCTTCCGTCCATGTCGCGCCGCCGTTCTTCGAGTATTCGACGAGATAGCTCACAGCGGTCGGAACGGATTCCCAGGTGATAACCGCTTCGGCGTTTTCAGAATCGTATGAGTCGACGGCGAGGTTTTCGGGCTGAGAATCGGCGTTCCATGCGGACCATCCGTCGGCGGAGGTCGCGCGAACGCGCATTTCATAACCGTCGAACTTCGAGCCGCTAACTCGGGTTGCGAGAACAGCGCCGTCTTCATTGACCGTGAGGTCGACGTTCGTCAGATTGATCCAAACCGGATATTCGGCGTCGGCGAGGTAGTACTCGATCTGGTAGCTCTCAGCGCCTTCAACGCCGTAGAACGTCATATTGAGCACGTCGTTGGAATCGACGACGCGCACGAAGTCGAGAGGCGCGTCCAGAACAGCGGGCTCGGCGTAGACGACGGAAGCGCAATCGTTTGCTTCGTCGTAGGCGACGAGCTTATAGAAGAGCTGCTTTGCGGCGTCTTCGGCGGAGATGGTGAAGGTCGCTTCGTTCGCGGCGTTAATCGCGACCCACGTTTCACCCTTGTCGAAGGACGCGTACCACTGATATTCGGCGTCCGTTTCAGGCGTGGTGGACGCGACGAGCGTGTCGCCGGTCGTATCGTACGCGTCGTGTTCGAGTTCAAGTCCAAACGTGGTATTATCGACGAGCTGACGATCGAAGATTACGCTCGAGGCGTTGATCGCGGTGATGCGATAGGCGTTTGTCGTGCCCGCGTCGACCATGTTGAATTTGTACGTGATCTGCGTTCCGTCCTCGGAAATTGTCGCGTTGTTGGAGATAATAACGCCGTCCCTGACCTTGATGGTCGCGACCTTCTTCCAGACGATCGAACCGTCGTCAGCGACGGTATATTTCTGAACGCCGTAGGAAGAGGCGTCGACTCCCTGGTCGTCGGCAACGACGTTCCATGTCACGCTAACGTTGCGACTGACCGTGATATAAGGGTCGAACGTCGCGTTGAGCCCGGAGACGGTCGGAACGACTACGAGCGTCGTGTCGGAATTGACGGACGCGTCGGCGCCAGTCACGACGATCTTGATCGTCTGAGCGTCTTCGTAGACGGACGGAACGTAACTCGTCTGATCCTCGAGATCTACGATCTCGACGTCGCCTTCGTCGGTTACATTGTACCACTTGACGCTATAGGACGCCTCGTCGGACGCGACAATGCTCACCGTGATCGTGTCGCCGGGAATGTATTCGTCAACGTTGACCGTCGCCTGAACCGGCGCGACCGTTCCAAGCGCCACGCCAATGACGGCGCCGTCGACGTCATAGGCGTACGCGCGGTAATAATAGGTGTTGCCCGCATAGAGTCCCTGAGCGACGAAGGACGCTTCTTCCGTGTTGGCGTAGTCGATCCAGGTCGCGCCGCCGTCGCGCGAAACGCGGACCTTGTAGCTGACGGCGTTGTCGACGGCGTCCCACGTGATCGTCGCTTTTGTGGCGTCGTCCGTATTATAGACGATCGACGTGAACGCGACCGGGTCGTTGATCGTGACGGAGGAGGTTGAGCCTTCAGAGACGCCGGTTCCTGTCGCGACGACCTTGATATTTCCGTTAGATTCCGTCGGGACGTATTCGAGTAGTCCAGCGGCTTCTTCGATCTCGACTTCGCCGCTTTCGGTCTCGTAGTACCACCGAATATCGGCGGTCGAGTCTTCGGCGCCCTTGAAGGTTACGGAGATAGCTTCGCCGGGAATGTAGAATTTCGCGGTTGTGGAGATGGAGATCGGGGCGAAGGACGCTTCTCCAGTCCGAATTACGGAGCCGCTGGCGTCGACGCTGTTGACGCGGAACGAGTAGGTTCCGCCGATATAGAGTCCCTGAATCTCAACGGAGGGGTCAGTCAGATCCTTGGCGTAGGTAATCCAGGAATCGCCGCCGTCGCGGATGAGGTAGACGTTGTAGGTTTCGGCGTCGACGATCGGGTCCCAGGAGAGAACGCCGCGGAACGCAGAGGCGTCGTAATCGAGGACGAGCTTCTGAGCGTGCGCGACCACGAGCTCGTCGTTGGAGCCTTCGGAATCATCGATTCCGGTTGCGACGACTCTGACGTCGTAGATCGAGCCGGTCGGAGCGTATTCAAGGAGTCCAGCGGCCTCTTCGATTTCAACGTCGCCGTCTTCGGTAACATAGAACCATCTGACGTCGACGGCGGCGTCGTCGGAACCCTTGACCGCGATCGAAATCGTTTCGCCGTCGGAGTAAGAGCTGACGGAGGACGAGATCGAGATTGGCGCGATGGTCGCGTCGACGGAGCTAATCGTCTGGTTTATGGCGTTGACGTCGTTAACGCGGTAAAGATAGGTCTTGCCGGGGTACAGCCCCTTGAGGTCGGTCGTCGTGTCGGTCGTCTTGCGGTAGGTGATCCAGGTTTCGCCGCCGTCCTTTGAAATTTTGACGTTGTAATAAGCCGCATCCTGAACGGAATCCCAGCTCAGCGTCGCGGAATGCGCGTCGAGATTATAATCGAACGAGACGGTCTGAACGTTGGCGAAGGAGAGTTCGGCGGAGGAGTTGGTTCCGGTCGCGACGACTTTGACGTTAGCGCCTTCGGGCGAATACGCGGTAAGTCCAGCGGCTTCTGCGATTTCGGTTTCAGATTCGCCGTCGGCAGAAACATAGAACCACTGAATTTCAGGATCGTTGGCGCCACGCAGTTTAACCGAGATTTCGTCGCCGTTGCTGTAGGAATCGACGGCGGAGGTCAACGAGACGGGCGCAATCGTGCCTTCGGCGTAGTCGCTTGTCATGCTGCCCAGCGGGGTAATGCCGTAGACGCGATAGGTATAAGCCTTGCCGACGTAGACGCCTTTGATAGTCGCAGAGGTCGTATCGTCTTCGGTTCTGCGATAGGTGATCCAGCTTTCGCCATCGTCGATCGAAGTTTTCACAACGTAGGACTCGGCGCCCTCGATAGCGTCCCAACTGATCGTGTACTGTCGCGCGACGTCGGTCGCCTCGAACGTGATTTGCGGAACTTCTTGATCAACGTCGCTGACGTCGACGACGTCGTCAACAACGTCGGTCGCCGCGACAATCGCGATCTCGTTCGCAACAGACGCGTCCATGGGCGTTGCTGAAAGCATCTGACGCGATTCAAGCGCCTCAAGGCGTAACGCTCGAGGATCGTTTGAAAAACCGAATTGTTTACGATTGAATTTTTTCATGATGAGGAGATTCTCCGACAATAATGGCATGCAAGCGCGCTCAGGGGACGAACATCCTGCCGTCGCGCCTTTGTACGCTGACAAAATAAAACCGAACCGCAACGCCGGCGACGGCTCGCCGCCAGCGAACGTAATCCTTTTCGTTAAATTATAACGGCGTCGGCTGTTATTGAAAGACGTTCGCGAGGTTCAAACCGGACTTTTGGCCAAAAAAAGAATTGGCGGCGTCGCGTTGCTTTGATCGACGGAAAGAAACAACGAATTTGATCGACGAAAAGCGCGCTTTTTTAGAGAGCGCCGTCTTGGAGAGGCGTTCGCGATTCTAGTAGGAGCGATACGAGAATCGCGCGTGGTTTTGAAAAATGAAACGTATTATTTGTTTCTGTTAAGACGACGTATGTTCCTGTAACGACTAGCGTAAAGACGACTCGCGTCGTGGGCAAAAACCGTTTGAAACGACGAGTACGTCGACCACGCTCACGGAAGCGATCTATTCCCAATCCGTTTTTATGAGGAAAAACGGCGCGCTCCGTAACGCAAGTCGTCGATCGGATTGACCGATCGACGACTATTTTTAGAGCAGAAGCGCGTTCCAATCAATCGTTACTCGCGCCGCGTTCAAATTTCAACGAACGGGGCGTCTTCAAAGAAATCGGCAAACGCTTCGTCGAGGAGCGAAGAACTCGTCGGCGTGAAGAACGACTCGTAGTAATTCGAAAGAACCGTTCCGTTGGAGGCGACGCCATAGACGCGGAAACCGTAGGATTTACCGGCGTAGATTCCGGAGACGTCCGCCGCCGTCGTCGCGAGTCCCGTCTTGTAGTTTGGCCAGGTTGCGCCGTCGTTTTTCGAGACTTGAAGCTTGTAAGTCGCGGCGCCGGCAATCGGGGCCCAGTTGAGCGTGACCTTACGCGCTGCGGCGTCGTAAACAAACGTGACGTTTTCCTGAGGAGCGGGCGCGTTAGCCGGCGTAAGGAACGCCTCGTAGTAATTCGGAAGAACCGTTCCGTTGGAAGCAACGCCATAGACGCGGAAACCGTAGGATTGACCGACGTAGATTCCGGAAACCGTCGCGGACGACGTCGTGAGTCCCGACTTATAGTTGGGCCAGGTCTGACCGTCGTTTTTCGAGAGTTGGAGCTTGTAGGTTACGGCGCCAGGGATCGGATTCCAATTGAGCGCGACTTTACGCGTCGCGGCGTCGTAATCGAACGTGACGTCGTCGGTTTCGACGCCGCCGCCCAGCGCGGTAAAGGCGACTTCAGACGTGGAACCTTCCGAATCGTTCGTGCCAGTCGCGACGACTTTGATATCGTAATTGGCGGACGTCGGCGTGTAGTTCAGGCTGTTCCTTGCGGAAACAATTTCGACGGCGCCAGAATCAGTGATCTTATACCACCGGATATCGGCGGCGGCGTTGTCGGCGGCCGTGAGCGTAACGGTCAGTTTATTGCCGGCGGAGTACGTTTCAGCAGAACCCTTAAGCGCGATTGGCGCGATAAAGGCTTCGCGGTAGGTTCTGAGCGTCTTTCCGTCGGGAGCGACTCCGTAGATACGGAAGCCGTAGGATTTGCCTGCATAGAGACCTGAAACCGTCGACGACGTCGTCGTGAGGTCGCTTGCGTATCCAAGCCAGGTCTCGCCATTGTTTCTGGTTGTCTTAATCTTATAGCTTTCCGCGCCGACGATGGGGTTCCATGTCAGGACGGCCTTGCGCGTCTCTGCGTCGTAGTCGAAATCGACGCCCCTCATGGCGACGACGGTCGTTTCGTCGGAGGAACCGAGAGAGTCGCCCGTGCCGGTTGCGACAACCCTGATATTGTGGGAGGCGACGTCGGGCGTGTAGGTTAGACTGTT